>DATNFP010000162.1:0-38479 GCA_035606335.1 Flavipsychrobacter sp.
TGGTTTTATTTTTAAGATACACGCTAATCTCGATCCCCGCCATAGAGACCGCATAGCATTTTTACGGGTTTGTTCAGGGAAGTTTGAAAGAAATACTTTTTATCATCATACACGCCTTGATAAAGATGTACGGTTTAGTAATCCTTATTCTTTTATGGCGCGTGATAAGGACGTGATTGAGGAGGCTTTTCCCGGGGATGTGGTTGGGTTGTTTGATACGGGAAATTTTAAAATAGGAGACACACTTACTGAAGGCGAGCAATTGCAATTCACAGGCATACCTACTTTTTCACCGGAATTATTTAAGGAATTGGTGAATAAAGATCCAATGAAGACCAAGCAACTGGAAAAGGGTATTAGGCAGCTTACTGATGAAGGGGTTGCACAGCTATTTACCCAGCATGGTGGCAACAGGAAAATAATAGGCTGTGTCGGGGAATTACAATTTGAGGTAATACAGTATAGATTGTTGCAGGAATATGGAGCTTCTTGTTCATTTGTTCCCCTTGCTTTTTACAAAGCTTGCTGGATAACAGGAGACAAAAAAGCTATCGATGATTTTGTGCGTTTTAAGCAAAGCAATATAATGGAAGATAAGGATGGTAATCTGGTATACCTTGCTCAAAGTGAATGGTTTTTAAACACAGAACGACAGAATAATCCTGCAATAGAATTTCATTTTACTTCGGAGTTCAAAACTGCGATGGCCAAATAAAAAAGAGGCAAAAATTTATCTCACCCGTTTAAGGGTATTAAAAAGTATGCGAAAACAGCATACTTTTATTTTTTAACACACACATAATCTCAACAACATGAACACAAAGCTCATTGCGCTATCATTCACTGCGCTTTGCTTTGCTGCATGTCAGCCAGCAAAACAAAAAACTGAAAATAAAATGGACATTCTATGGGCAGATGTAGATAGTACTGCTAATCCCGCCAATGATTTTTTTGATTATGCTAATGGTAACTGGATAAAGAATAATGCTATCCCTGCTGACGAAACAAGCTGGGGAATAGGTCAGTTGGTACAAAAAGAACTGTATGAGCGCCTGAGGCATATAAACGAAGAGGCGTTGAAACAAAGCAATGCAACAGGCATAACTAAGAAAATAGGTGATTTCTGGTATGCCGGAATGGATTCGGCAGGTATTGAAAAGCAGGGTATAGAGCCACTGCGAGACGAATTGAATAAAATAGCTGCATTACAAACGCCAAAGGACGTTATGACGCAAGCCGCGCATATGCATACTTATGGAACTGGTGTTTTTTATGACGAGGGAGTATCACAGGATGAAAAAAACAGCAATGAGAATGCTTATTACATGAGCCAGGGTGGTATAGGATTGCCTAACAGGGATTATTATTTCAATACCGACGAACGTACTACTAAAATACGCAATGCCTACCCAGGCTATGTGGCAACGATATTTGAGCTAATGGGCGTGGATAGTAACCAGGCTAAGGCTAAAGCTACTGCAGTAATAGCATTGGAAACCAAGCTCGCAGCTCAATCGCGCAAGCTTGAAGACCTGCGCGACCCATATAAGAACTATAATAAAATGGCCATATCTGAATTACACACTTTATCTCCTAATATAGAATGGCCTGTTTACCTGGCTGCTATGGGTGTGCAGCATATAGATAGCGTAATTATTGGTCAGCCGGAATTTTATAAGGAATTGGATAAAGTAATTTCCCAGGAGAATATGCAAACGCTGAAAGATTATATGTCTTACCATTTAGTAAGAACATTTGCTTCATATATGAGTACCCCGTTTGTAGATGCCAATTTTAATTTTTACAATAAATTATTGCGCGGCGCCGAGCAGCAGAGACCGAGGTGGAAACGGGTGCTTGATGCCGAAGAAAAGGCAATGGGAGAGGCTTTAGGACAGCTCTTTGTAAAAGAGTATTTCAATGAAAATGCCAAGAAACGATATGAACAAATAGTAGAGAATGTACGTAGCGCCTATAAAGCACGTATGGAAAAGCTGGACTGGATGAGCGACAGCACGAAACAAAAGGCCCTTCACAAGCTGGCCATGATAAGAAAGAAAGTTGGATATCCTGATAAATGGAAAGATTTTTCAAATCTGCAGATAGACCGTAGCTCATTTGCACAAAATATGATGCATGCCAACCAATGGTGGAATAACTTTGAAATGAATAAGCTGGGCAAGCCGGTTGATAGGGATGAATGGGATATGTCGCCTCAAACATATAATGCCTATTACAATCCATCTAATAATGAAATAGTATTGCCGGCTGGAATGTTTACAGTGCCGGGCTACAGGGACGAGCAATTAGATGATGCATTAGTATATGGCTATGCGGCAGCATCAACTGTAGGACACGAAATGACACACGGATTTGATGATGAAGGCCGTCAATATGATGAAAATGGCAATTTGCGCAACTGGTGGACCAAGCAGGATGAAGAACAGTTTAAGAAACGTTCAGATGTATTAGTAAAGCAGTTTGATGGCATGGTGGCTGTGGATACCCTACATATCAATGGGAGAGCCTCGCTTGGTGAAAACCTGGCAGATTTGGGTGGTATCCTTATAGGGCTGGATGCTTTTAAGCAGACAGATGCTTATAAAAAAGGCGAAAAAATAGGAGGATATACGCCGCTACAGCGCTTTTTCCTGGGATATGCCCTGAGCTGGATGATACAGATAAGGAAAGAACAGATTGCTTCGCAGATATTGACGGATGTACATGCACCTGCAAAATTCCGCGTAAACGGGCCATTACCAAATGTCCCCGACTTCTACAATGCATTTAATGTGAAGCCAGGAGATAAAATGTATATACCTGATAGTATGAGGGTAAACCTTTGGTAACAGATGCCATTAATTCTGATTTAATAAAGCTAATTTTATTAATATAAATAAGCGTCGATGAATTATATTCGCGGCGCTTATTATTTAGGCGTAAATTTTATTAATTTTTAGCCCAATTATTATTGGCCATGAACATAGAGAAACTACTAATCGCTAACAGAGGAGAGATATCTATACGTATTTCACGTGCTGCAACCGAATTGAACATTCCCACTGTTGCTGTCTACACTTATGAAGACCGCTACTCATTGCATCGCTATAAATCTGAAGAAGCCTATCAGATAGGGGCAGATACAGACCCACTAAAGCCATACCTGAATATGGATGAAATCATCCGGGTGGCTAAAGAATGTGGTGCTAATGCGATACATCCCGGTTATGGTTTCCTTTCGGAAAATGCGGAGTTTGCGAGAAGATGTGCTGCAAACAACATCATTTTTGTTGGCCCAAGCCCCGACGCTATGGCTGCCTTAGGAGACAAGGTGACAGCAAAAGAGGTAGCTAAAAAAGCTGCAATACCTATAATTGAAAGCAACAAGGAAAGCCTTACAGATGAGAACATTGCTATAAAAGAAGCAAATAGAATAGGTTACCCTCTGATGCTTAAAGCTGCTGCAGGCGGTGGTGGTAGAGGTATGCGTGTAGTTCGTAATGACGAGCAGTTGAGAAAATCATTTCATGAAGCACGCAGCGAAGCAAAGAATGCGTTTGGAGACGATACAGTTTTTCTTGAAAAATTCGTTGAGAACCCAAAGCATATAGAAGTGCAGATAGCTGCCGACAGGCATGGCAATATAGTACACCTTTATGAGCGTGATTGTTCTGTACAACGCCGTTTTCAGAAGGTGGTGGAAATGGCACCTTCAAGCACATTGAAGAATGAAACACTAAAAAAATTATATGGCTATGCTGTAAGCATTGCTTCTGCTGTGAATTATAACAACCTTGGTACCGTTGAATTTCTAGTGGATAGTGATGAGAATATTTATTTCATTGAAGTAAACCCACGTATCCAGGTAGAACATACTGTTACAGAGTTAATTACCGGGATAGACCTGATAAAGACACAACTCTATATCGCATCAGGATATAAGCTCTCCGATCCGCATATAGGATTGGGCGACCAAAATAAAATACCAAAGAATGGTGTAGCGATACAATGCCGTATTACTACAGAAGACCCAATCAATGATTTTAAGCCGGATTATGGTACACTGCTTACTTACAGAAACGCTACAGGCTTTGGTGTAAGATTGGATGAAGGAAGCACATATCCTGGCATGAAGATCAGCCCATTTTTTGATTCGATGTTGGTGAAGGTGAGTACCTGGGGTAATTCGCTACAGGATGCCGCACAGAAAATGCATCGCGCATTACGTGAGTTCAGGATACGAGGAGTGAAGAACAATATTCAGTTCCTGGAAAATCTGATAACCAATCCCGATTTTATATCCGGTAAATCCACTGTAAATTTTATACAGGATCATCCTGAGTTGTTTAGATTCTCTACACGCCAGGACCGTGGTACAAAAATGCTGAATTTTCTTGCTGAAGTTACAGTGAATGGTAATCCTGATGTGAAGGTGAAAAATAACGATAAGCAATTTGAAAAACCTATAGTACCGGCATATGATACAACTGCACCCTATCCAAAGGGCACAAAAGACTTATTGACAGAATTAGGTCCTGAAGAATTTAGCAAGTGGCTGAAAAACGAGAAGAAAATTCATTACACTGATACAACATTCCGCGATGCTCATCAATCGTTGTTAGCTACAAGAATGCGCACATACGATATGTTGAAGGTTGCAAAAAGTTTTGCGATGCATCATCCGCAAACGTTCAGCATGGAAGTATGGGGTGGTGCTACATTTGACGTGTGCATCCGTTTTTTGAATGAAGATCCATGGAAGCGCCTTGAAGCATTAAGAAAAGAAATTCCGAACATACTGTTGCAAATGTTGATAAGAGGCTGCAATGGTGTAGGCTATGCTGCTTATCCTGATAATCTTATCGAGACATTTGTAGAAAAATCGTGGGAGAAGGGAGTAGATATTTTTCGCATTTTCGATTCGCTGAACTGGATGGAAAATATTGCACCTTGTATTGAAATGGTTCGTAAGCGCACAAAAGGTCTTGCTGAAGGTGCATTGTGCTATACCGGTGATATTCTTGATCCTCAACGTACAAAATACACACTCGAGTATTATTTGCGGCTTGCTAAAGATTTAGAAAATGCTGGAGCGCATATTCTTGCCATTAAAGATATGTCGGGTCTTTTAAAACCCAATGCTGCGAAGGTGCTTGTAGAAGCATTAAAAGCTACTGTGAATATACCTGTGCATCTGCATACGCATGATACCTCATCATTGCAACCTGCTACTTATATGAAGGCTATAGAAGCAGGGGTAGATGTGGTGGATTGTGCACTGGGCTCTTTATCAGGATTGACATCTCAGCCAAATTTTAATGCTGTGGTGGAAATGATGAGATTTCACGAGAGAGAAAATCCTTATGATATTAAGTCATTGAATCAATTCTCAAATTATTGGGAAGCAGTTCGTGAGTATTACTATCCATTCGAATCGGGATTGAAAGCAAGCGCTGCAGAAGTGTTTCAGCATGAGATACCTGGAGGACAATATTCTAACCTGAAGCCACAAGCCATAGCTCTTGGACTGGGAGATAAATTTGAAGAGATAAAGGAAATGTATGCTACAGTGAACATGATGTTTGGTGATATTGTAAAAGTTACTCCAAGCTCTAAGGTGGTAGGTGATATGGCGCAATTTATGGTTGCCAATAGCCTAACTCCGGAAGATATTTATCAAAAAGGAGAAACTATCTCATTCCCTGAATCTGTGCAGCAATTTTTTATGGGTGAGATTGGTCAACCCGAAGGAGGCTTCCCGAAAGACTTGCAAAAGATTGTCTTGAAGGATAAAAAGCCTTTTGCAGACAGACCTAATAAGCATTTGCCACAAATAGATTTTGATAAAGATTTCGCTGCATTTCAAGAGAAATATGGTAATGATCTTACGTTGTTAGATTTTCTTTCCTACAAGTTTTATCCTAAGGTATTTGAGGATGGATTGAAATTCCGCAGAGAATTTGGTGATGTGTCTGTAGTGCCTACACCTATCTTTTTATATGGGATGAAGATGGGTATGGATACTACTTTGGAAATTGCTAAGGGAAAGACCTTGCTTATAAGGCTGCTGAGCATAGGGCCTGTTGATGATAAAGGACATAGAACTGTGTTTTTCAAATTGAATGGACAAACGCGAAATGTGGAAGTGCTTGACAAATCAGTGAAGGTGCAAAGGGTAGAAAACAAGAAAGCAGATAAAAGCAATGAAAGGCATATTGGCGCACCATTACAAGGTATGTTGTCGAAGCTGCTGGTAAATAAGAATGATAAAATAAAGAAGAACCAGCCGCTGTTTGTGATTGAAGCAATGAAGATGGAAACTGTAATTACTTCTCCATTTGATGGTGCTGTAAATCACATAGAATTAAATACCGGAAGTCTTGTAAATACCAATGACCTTGTGATGGAGCTCAACTAATGTCATCAAAATAAAAATGCTTAAAAGGTTCGGATATTCCGGACCTTTTTAATTTTCTGCAATTGTCCAGCTTTCGGTTAGAGCTTCAATTGTATCTGTATTGCCTGTTATTTCTGCTAGCCTTTGAATTACTCTTTCCACGAGTGAATCGGGACAGGAGGCACCTGAGGTAAGCATTATTTTTACGTTCTTATTGTCGGGTAGATAGTTATTTGTTTCAACTTCCGTATGTGTATGTAAATCGAAATGACGAATAATATCGGAAGAAATGAGGCAATCTTCATTTTTGATAAAGTAAGTAGGTAGCTTTTCTTCGCACAGCTCTACCAGGTGAGATGTATTGGAGCTATTGTAACCACCGATAACTATAGCAAGATCTGCGTGCTGTTCCAGCATGCCTTGTACTGCGCTCTGGTTATCGTTTGTTGCATAGCATAGAGTGTCTCTTGTATCGGCAAATCTCTCTGAAGTTTTATCAGAAGGTAAATTGTAGTGTTCTACAATTATCTGTTTCAAATAGTCTGCTATGGCCTGCGTTTCACTTGCCAACATCGTTGTTTGGTTTACTACACCAATTCTTTGCAAATCTTTTGCAACATCAAATCCTTCAGAATATTGATTTTTGAAATCACTATAAAAACTTTCTGCCGGAAGTGCACCTGTTATATATTTGGCAAGGTGCTTTGCCTGTTCCATATCCTTAACGATTACAGTAGGAGTATTGGCTTTGCTGTGTGAGAAAGTGGCTCTCGTTTCTTCATGTTTTGGCTTACCATGCACGATGATTGTATAACCCTCCTGACCTATTTTTTCTGCACGGTTCCACACTTTTTCTACAAATGGGCAGGTGGTTTCATATTGGGTTGGCTCTATCCCTTTTTCGCGCAGCTTTTGTTCCAATTCTAACGTGGTACCAAAAGCCGGGATTATTACAATATCATCGCTATTTAATTCATCCCAGTTTATAAGTAACGTACCGTCTGTGTTCATTATAAAACATACTCCTAATGCTTGTAAATCAGCATTAACACCGGGGTTATGAATCATTTCGCTAAGGAGAAATACCCTTTTATCAGGATTTTCAGCTACAGCACGAAAAGCAATCTCAATAGCATTTTCGACACCATAACAAAAGCCAAAATGCCTGGCAAGAATAATCTGCAAAGAGCCAAGTTGTAATATAGTTGGAGTAAAGTCCTTTTTCATCTTGTCCTCTGATTTGCGCTTTTGCTTAATAGCGGTTACGAGAGAACTACGATAATGGACAGGAACATTAAAAGATTTCATGTATTAAAGAATATGCAAAGTTACAGAAACGGGCGTTAAGGAAACGATAATGAGATTTTGTTAGTCTTCCTCCTCACCAAATGCGGTCTGCACTACATCTGCTTTTAACCCATATTTTTCACGGAGATAGCGGGCTAAAGTAGCGCTAAAACCGTGTGTTACATAAACACATTCAGCTTCGGTAGCCCTGATAGTATCTAACAACCCTTTCCAATCGGCATGATCACTTAGTGCAAAGCCGGCATCTGCATTTCTGCGACGCTGCACACCCCTTACCTGCATCCATCCGCTGCAAATGCCTAATGAATAAGGCTGCCAGCGGCGCATCCAGGGACTATTAACAGCTGAGGGTGGAACGAGAATGATGCCATTTTTTACCTGGTCTTTGGGTGTTTCCGGAGTCAGGTATTCTATTTCAGGGAAAGACATAAACTGTTTTATAGCTTCCTGCATATAGTAAATTGCTCCATGTGCATAGAATTTGTGACCATAGGCTAATAATGCATGTATCAGGCGCTGGGCTTTGCCAAGACTATAGGTCTCCAATATACTATTGCGGCTAATGGATTGATTGTGCAGAACCCATGCATGGATTTTATCCATTACCTGAGACTGTGGTAGCCACTGATAAATAGGGAGGCCAAAAGTGCTTTCTGTAATAAAAGTGTTGCATTTTACCGGCTCAAAAGGAACCGTTATGCCATCGTCTTGTGTTTTATAGTCGCCGGAAACTACCCATGTTTCTCCTTTATATTCAACTTTTATTTGAGCTGAGCCAATTATATGACCGGCAGGGAATAAAGTGACATTAACACCATTAATGCCGAGTGTTTGCTTGTAATCTACAGTCTGTATAGCGATGTCCTGACCCAGACGTGCTTTTAGCAGGTAATAACTGTCTTTGTGAGCCAGATACAAGGCATTGCCAACACGGGCATGATCGGAATGGGCGTGCGTAATAATGGCACGATGGACAGGCCGCCAAGGGTCGATATAAAAATCCCCTTGTTTACAATAAAGACCGTTGTCTGTGAATGTTATTAATCCCATAGATAATAATACTAAACTATAACAAATGCTAAGTAATGCTGATAACTGCTGTTAAAATTTTGTTGCCATCAAAATTTGTTATGTGATTTTAGTGAAATAATTTAGAAAATTGCATAATGAAAGGTTTATTTCAGTATATCTATATCCTGCCATAGAGGAAATGCGTTATAAAAGGAAGATAATTTTTTTGGTTTTACTGATTGTCATTTTGACAATCATGGAGTTTGTTTTACCTAACCATCCCCATGCTGTAGTTATATATGATAAGTATATTTTTCTGCCTTACCAATCATTGCGAAATTTAATCTTTGGTCATATACCAATAAGCGTTGGTGATATTTTGTACCTGGTTGGAGGCTTGTGTATTATTATACAATTGCTGCGATGGATTTATTATGTGATAAAATTTAAAACGCATAAACATTACCTGGCAACTTCCTTTCTGCATACTGTTATTACTGTTGAAATATTATACATATTGTTTATCATCGGTTGGGGAGCTAATTACTATAAGCCTAATATCTCTACTTATTGGAAACTAAATGAAGAACAGGTGAATAATGATTCTGATATTATCTGGTTTGATCGCTACCTGATCGGTAAATTAAACTATTATGCTCCGCATTATCATTCTTTAACTTTCAAAGAAGTAGACAAAAGATCAATACAATATTATAAGGACTACACAGATAGCAAAACCAAGCTGCGTGGCCTCGGAGCTAAAGCTTCCATATTTGGTTACCTGATGCAGAACCTTGGTATACAAGGATATTACAATCCTTTTACCGGAGAGGCACAGGTGAATAGGTTTTTGCCGCCGTTCATGCTGCCATTTGTGATATGCCATGAGATGGCGCATCAATCGGGTATTGCTGCAGAGGATGATGCCAATCTATTGTCGTATGCCATCGGTACTACAGTAAATGATTCCACTTTTAATTATTCGTCTTACTTTAACATCTGGCTATATGCCCAAGGTAAGGTCCGTCATATAAGCCCTAAGTTTGCCAAAAGCCTGGAACATGAATTAAATGCTCTTACTCTATCTCAAATAGATACATTAAGAGAGATACGCCGAAAATACCAGGGGAAACTGAGCGACTATAGCGGAGAACTCTATGATGAGTACCTGCGTATGCATCAACAAAAAGAGGGCATTCTGAGCTATGGCAAAGTTGCACTCAGCGCACTGGTGTTTGAACAAAGAAGATTATTACAAAAACACTTTGTTATCAGTATTCCTTAGCCTTTATATTCTCCCCAAACCGAACGAAGTGTGTCTGAAATCTCTCCCAATGTGCAGAGATTCTCTACTGCTTCTATTATGGCGGGCATTAAATTTTCGGTTGTTGTAGCCCTTCTTTTTATTTCGTTAAGACATTCAGTTGCTTTATTGTTATTTCTTCTCTGGCGCAGGGATCTTAATTTTTCTGTTTGCTGAGTACGTATAGAATCATCTATTTTCAGTACGGGAGTCTCTTCTGTTTCTTTTGAGATAAACTTGTTGACTCCAACAATTACTTTTTCATTGTCCTCGATGGCTTTATTGTATGCGTATGCAGCACGGGCTATTTCGTCCTGGATGAAATGCTGTTCAATGGCCTGTACCGAGCCGCCCATTACATCAATCTTTTCAATTAGCTTCCATGCTGCAGCTTCTACTTCATTAGTTAATTGCTCTACATAAAAAGAACCAGCGAGCGGATCGACTGTTTGAGTAGCGCCGCTTTCGTATGCCAATATTTGCTGTGTTCTCAATGCTATTGTTGCAGCCTCTTCAGTGGGTAACGATAGCGCTTCATCGTAGCCATTGGTGTGTAATGATTGGGTGCCCCCTAATACAGCACTTAATGCCTGTAACGTAACACGAACGATATTGTTTTTAGGTTGCTGTGCAGTAAGTGTGCTTCCGCCTGTTTGAGTATGGAAGCGTAACATTTGTGCTTTAGGATCTGTAGCGCCCAGTGAGCGAGTGATATTTGCCCACATGCGACGAGCAGCCCGGAATTTAGCCACTTCCTCAAATAAGTTGTTATGTGCATTGAAGAAGAAAGACAACCGTTGTGCAAAAACGTTTATGTCAAGTCCTTTTTCTATCGCGGCCTGTAAATATGCTTTGCCATTTGCCAGTGTAAACGCAAGCTCCTGTACAGCATTAGAACCCGCCTCGCGGATATGATAGCCTGAAATGGAAATAGTATTCCATTTAGGAACCTCTTTGCTGCAATATTCAAAAATATCGGTGATGAGGCGCATGGATGGTGTCGGCGGATAGATGTATGTGCCACGTGCTGCATACTCTTTCAATATGTCGTTCTGGACAGTGCCTGATATTTTTTTTATATCTGCGCCTTGTTTTTTTGCAAGGACTATGTAGAGAGATAAAAGAATAAATGCCGTGGCATTGATGGTCATCGAAGTGGAAATATCCTGAAGCTTGATGTCCTTGAATAATATTTCCATATCCTCCAATGAATCTATAGCGACACCAACCTTACCCACCTCACCCTCAGCCATAGGATGGTCTGAATCATAACCTATCTGGGTAGGCAGATCAAAAGCAACAGACAGACCCATAACGCCCTGGCTCAACAGATAATGATAGCGTTTGTTGGATTCTTCGGCAGTGCTGAAACCTGCGTACTGTCTCATCGTCCAGGGACGGTCGCGGTACATAGAGGAATGTATTCCCCTGGTAAATGGAAACTTGCCCGGCTGCTCTGTCATTGGTACAGGCTGATCATAAATCTGCCTGATAACAATACCAGCATCTGTAATGAAACTTTTATCTGACATGCAATTGTATTAATTGAATAAAATGAATTAAAACTTACTAAGCCGGAGCTGTAGAGCCATAAGAGAGAACACGTTTGGCCTCATCATTAATGATCTGCAGGGCAACATCTGTAGGCAATTCAGTTTCTACTGTAATTATGTAATCTATGATACGGGAATGTAACTCCTTAGCTGATGCTCCGCTATCAACACGCTGGGAAACCAGATTGATCATATTTAATTCCTGTTCCATTACGCCTTTTACAGTTTCCCACACCTGTCTTGAAACGTAAATCTGCTGTGCAAGGTTGTGCTCAAATTCTGTACGAATATTAAATACAAGCGCCTGCTGTAAATCGCCTGCTGTCATGCCCGGTTCGTAAACACGGGGAATTAACTGCCTAGGTTGCATGCGTTCTATGAACAGTACAAAACGTTCATAAGCCTGCAAACGAAGGCGAATTGTTATATCCTGGGTGTCTTTTAATAAAGCCAGTTGTTTTTTCTGAAGTTGTGTAACAAGGAATTTATGTACAATTATATAACTTGATATAAGCACTATAAGTGCCGGTATCGTGTATTTTAATAATTCTAATGCCGTATTCATATTTATTAATTCGCTGACAAAATAAGGTGTTTTTTAATAATGGAGGATTAAGCCCCAGCTGTTTCAAATTCCTCAATCGGTAAAATAATTGAGAAATAGGGAAATGGGAAATGTTTTTTTGCTACGAAATGCTTTGTTGACAATAGTTATGTAAATAATTCACCACTCGATTTATTCCCCATCCATACCCCATTTTGCCGCAGTGATTTCCCAAAATTTCCCATGCATTATCCTTGCCTCATCCTGAAATAGGTTTACACCTTTGTTAGATAATCCTGTTTTTTGTTTACATGTCATTTTATAGTCATCACAACATTCCTTTTTAATAGGAACTTTTAGAGAATAAAGTTACAAAGCGTAAATGCAATTAATTAGATAAGATACCAACAATAATCGGGGGTTATTGTATCATGTGATCTAAGTATCTGCCAATGTCGAACCCTCTTACATCAATTGGCGGTTTGGCAACCGGTGATGTTATATTATACTGTAGGATGTATGTATAATTTTTGGTTGGATTTAGATCTCGAGACAGAGGATGGATAAGGTTGTCAAAATGATAAACTGACCTCAGTAGCCAGTAGTTGTTATTTAGCTTTTCAAATGAAAATTTATCAACAGTATACTTTCGGTCCTTTTCGATTGCATTATCAATCCAGTTTTCGATATCTATTCTGTTTTTTAATTTTAAAAAGGATACTCTTTTAGTGTCTGTGATTTCTATATACAAATCTGTATAAAAGCTTACGGCGTAGGTAATTGTATTGACGTGCATTTCTGTAAGCTCAATATATCTTTTTTGTGCCATGTTGCTCATTTTACGGCTATATCCAAATGCAATTAATAATGGAGAATATTTTATATTCGCATTAGAATCTATAAATACAAGGTCATAATATTTTATATTGTTGTCTGTATAAGTTGAAACCACCGTTTTCCCCTTTTCTTTCAGTCCGATATATCTTTTTAATAATTTTTGAAAACTACCTTGAATAATCTTATCATCTTCATATATGTAATTACTTCTTAATTCCTTTGTTAAAGTATTCTTATAAATTGTTGGTGTGTCTGATGTGCTACTAAATATATCATAGTGAAACGAATAATTACGTAATCCTTCTAGATAAATTATCTTACTAAAATCCAGTACAGTGTCGTTAGTAGCATATAACGTTGCTTTAAGTATAGCCTTTAGTGTATTTTTGGGGGGAAGGTAATTCAGTGGGACATTGTTTGCCGCTTTACTGATAATACTGTCTACATTAAGCTTGTTGGCGTTTATTTGCACATCACTTAATGTATAGTATTTTCTTTTCAGACTTATATTGTAGATGTTTTCTCCAGATTTTGTGTTTTCTATTTTGTCTTCAAAACCTAGCAATGACACTTTTAATATGCCTGTAGGATTGTTGTGAATCTTATAATAGCCATCGCTATCAGATGTCGTCATTTCTTCATTGACCTTTATAACAGCATCTGCTAAGGGTTGCCCTGTGTTGTAGTCAGTAATTCTGCCCTGTATTGGAAAATTCGCTTGGGCATTCGATTTGTTTGTAAGAAAAAGGAAAAAAAGGATAAAAAAAATTTTTTTTTCTTTCATGTACACGTATTATAAAAAACAACCGCGCAAAGGCGGCTGTTTTTTTAAAATATTAATTAGCTTTATTAGCTGCAACGTGACTGGACGCGTCACCTGCATCGTCTACTGCCTGATCAAGATCCCACTTCACTCCAATTCCGTTCACGTTCCAATTTTTGTCGAATTTGGGGTATGCATTTCCGTCTCCCACAAAGGCCCAAGTGTCAGTTGCTGCAACTGTAATCGCATGCCACACGTTTCTTATAAAACTACATTGTGGTGAGGACCAGCCTGTAGTTGGGGGATTAGGATTAGTTGCAATATTATACCAATAGGAATAACTATATTTTGCTATTGAACATGCACCTAATAATTCTGCTCCATCATTTCCTGTCATTGTTGCGGGATCAATAGATACAGTTAGGTTACTTGTTATTTGATTTTCCAAGTTTTGGATTTTTTGAATAAATTCCTCGGGTGTGTAAAATCCATGGTCTGGTGTATCTAATGCATCATGAAAAATTGATGCGAGAGTATCCCAATAAGGAGCACTAATAGAATCTGCCAAGCTATCTGTAATTAATTGTGGTGAAACATTTTGCCCATTAATTATGTCGGTAACAAGTCCAGTCGAATATGTAACTGCGCCTTGCAAATAGCTATATGTTTCTCCTGATGATGCCCATGACCCGAAATAAGTATCATTGTATGTTGCACCGTAATTGAATAATTGTTGAGAAGTAGCTGTTTGAAAATTGGGATCCTGTTGTACGTAATCCAAATAATTATTGTGTGAAATACCGAATTGGTCAAAGTTAAATCCGTTAACTATCACCTGCTTTTTCATATTAGGTGTAGTTGTCGTTTTGTTATAACTTGTTTTTTCTTTGTTGCAGGAAATAAGGCATAAAAAAGCTAGAAGCGATAATGATAAAAACAGTGATTTTGTCATTGAATTTTTGATTTTACAGGTTATTAAGGGTGCTTACTTTAAGGGTTTCAGCTGTCTTCCCGCTTGGCCAAGCGGGACAAAGCTATTATTTCATTTGCAATAAAGTCAAGTATTATTTGAGATATTTATAAACTAATTCGTTTAACCTTTATAGCTATTAAATTATAGGTTTGCTTAAGTTTTATGTAAAATTTCTATCTGTGAAATTCAGAAAAATTAGCAAAGATTCCCTCCAATGTTTGAAATATAGCAAGCATTGTGTTTGTTAAAAATCTGCACAGATACTTGCGCGGATATCAAAATGCCCCCAATAAAAACTATTCTTTTGCTGTAGTACATCGTAGAGTGCTTCTGTAATTATTGATGTCTTATCTGAAAAAGATTGTTTAAATCCTATACCAAATAATAAAGCAGATTCGTCTGTGCTATATCTTCTAATGTTGTCAGGCTTGTTATTGGAGTTATGGTAATAATAGGAGTATTGCATAAAATTGTAGTCGAAAGTTCCAACTGCATAAAGGGATTTCCAAAAGATGTATCGAGACCATAGACCTGGGAATAGTAACGTAGCTCGAGATTGGTATGCTGAGTTTGAGCTACCTACATTTTTGGATTGTTCAAAAATATAGCCAAATTCTACACCTGTCATAAGGTTATTGGTAATGTGATAACCAATCATTGGTGATAGCCCAAAGTAATAGTCATTATTAAGATAAACATAATCAGGTCCCAAAATCACTCCTGTTCCCCAGGTTATTTTATGTTTGAGATCAGGCTTGTCTTCTTTCTTATTTAGCTCTTCATTATTGTAAAAGTCCTGCGAGTAGTTATAGATATTCTGTGAGTGAGCTAAGGGTGATTTAATGCACAGGGCTATAATAAGAATTACATATTTTAGGCTACATCTATTTGTCATTTTTGAATTTATTTTAAGGATATAAATTATAGGTCGCTGACTACTAAGCTAAGCTATTTCTAAAGACTAATTAGCATGTAATTATTTTTCATGCTTAGTGAATTAAAGATTGGAAAGTGAGGTTGTCTATTGGAATATTTCAAATATTGTATTAGCACATAATCATCAATATTTATGTAAATCCGGAATGTTTAAGTGATTGTGTTAAATCCATATTTGGATTTTTAACTTAATTATATGGCACAGTTTTTAAAGATTTTTATAAATGGATTTTTAAACCAAAAACAATCTTATGCAGAATAAAGAAATGGCAAGCGACGTACTGAATGATCTGGTAAAGATCAATAATGATCGCGTAGAAGGATATCAAAGAGCTATTAACGAATCGAAGGACCTGGATGTGGATATGAAAGGAATGTTTGAAGAAATGATAAAACAAAGCGAGCAATATAAAAAAGAACTATCAGGCAGGATAAGACAATTAGGGGGGAATGTTGAAGCAGGCACTACCTCATCAGGTAAAATATACAGAGCATGGATGGATGTGAAAGCTACTTTTGCAGGTAGCGATAAAAAAGCTATACTGGCATCGTGCGAATTTGGTGAGGATGCAGCCCAAAGGGCATATGAAGCAGCATTGTCATCTGAGGCAGAAACAGACCAGGCTACAAAAGACCTGATAAATACCCAGCAGCAGGCACTCAAAGATTCTCACGATATAATAAAAAAATTCAGGGACGCACATGAAGCAGTAGGTTAAAAATGCCTGTTGGAATAGTTTTTTATGTTCAATAGGAACATTTAAATCAAAACGATTATGAAACCAGTTTTTAAAATTTCTATTTATCCATTGGCAGGACTTGTATTGCTTGCTCTCTGCTCATCACTAACAATTTCTTCATGTAGTGGTAATGGTACTAAAAGCAGTGATACCACTTCCAGTATGTCTACGACAACTACAGATACCACCGCGATGGCAGCCAAGCCGAGCGATACAGCGGCTAAAGGAGCTGAGGTTGACAAGAACGCAGCATTTGTAACAGATGTAGTAAAAGCCAATGCAGATGAAATAATGATGTTACAGGCCGGTATTGACAAAGGTACAAGCAAGGAATTAAAATCTGACGCGAAGAAAATGATAAAAGACCATAAGAGCCTGGCTAAGGAGATGGGCGACTATGCTTCTAAAAAGAATATGACATTGCCAACATTGGATACATCAATGAACAATATGGGAATGGATAATACTACGGGCAAAGATTGGGATAAAAGCTGGACAGATAAAATGGTAGACGGGCATCAAAAGACGATAGATAAATTTGAGGCGAGCCAAAATGAAGTGACAGATCCGGATCTTAAAACTCTTATCACCAACACATTACCTACATTACATTCCCACCTTGATATGTGTCAAAAACTTCAAAAAGATCTGAATAAATAACTTAAGATTTGGGGGTCTGGTAAATAGAGCGGGGGTCGGATTTATCCGACCCTTGCAATTTTTTATCACTTAAGATAGAATTGCTTGTAGAAGCATTTCCCCAATGCTGAGTAAATATGATATATGTAGATAATGTAAAACTATTTAAATATCAATACTAATTTTGTTTTGTATTGATAATTAGCAACTTATAAAGGATAGGTTTAAATAGTAGCGATTGAGATGCTTTGGCAAAGATTTTACTTATAACTACTTAAATTCAATTATTATGTTGGAAAATGAAAATAGCAACCAGGAAGATAAAGAAACCATACCGTTTATGAATACGATGACAGCATGTGTCAACAAAGTAGTAAAGGACGGTTATACAGATAGTTTTAAAGTGACCCGGGAAGGACTTTTTTCTATGGCAAAGGATAAGCATTACAAACCTGAGCAAGTGAAAGTCATCAACTTTTACCGCTTTGAAGGGCAATCTGATCCTGCTGATAATTCGATAATGTATGTGATAGAAACAGATGACGGATCGAAAGGAACATTGATAGACGCTTATGGCCCATACTCGGATGGGAGCGTGAATAAATTTATGCAACAGGTAGAGGATATAAGTAAAAAAGTAGAAAAAAAGGATTGAGAAAATAATATTGCAAGAAATCGCATAATAAAAGCAGCAGATTGTGGCTGCTTTTATTTTTTGGATTTAATTCCCTAGCGTTTTATTAATCTCCAATAAAATATTACTTAACAATCTTTGTATAATATTTCAAAACTTGAGTTTGTATTTGTAATTATTTTGGAACTGCGAACATGGATCTCTTTTAACAACTCACATTCATCTTTTTGCAAGAAGGATTTTGGGTAAGCACAAAAAAGTGAAAACCTTTCTTTTTGACTGTATTTATTCCATAACAGTTCGAGTTTAACTGTACCATCGTAGTTGCCCTGAGCTAATAATATAGCAGACATTTCGCGATAAGCGCGGATTTGCCTGTTACGTTTTTTAGCATTTTGAACGATTTCTGAAATACAACGCAAAAATAAATTCTCATCAGGTAACCCATTTACCATAAGTGTAGGAAGTATTTTTTCTGCAGGGACGGGTATATATCTTTCGTCTTCTATCAGATGATTTATATGCAAACCATGTAGTTCAAGCTTACGTTTTAGTTTTTCAAGATGTTTTGAGGATGCGATGACAACCGCACAATCGTTTGCATTTATTCCGGTGCCGACAAAACCTGCAAGAATATCCAAAAATTTGTCCTCATTCTCATAGAGCTGAAATACGGGAACTTGTTTAGCAACTTCATTCCAAAAAATATTGACTTTTATAGGTGTCCAATTGTTAACTGTTCCAGCCATTATACCTCTTTTCTTTAATTTCAAAAATACAAAGACGTATTACTTAACCTTAAATTAAAGACGCTTTTGTATGAATATTTTGTTAAGAAATATATTAGAATTATAATGTGTAGGCGGTCGAAACAAGATATAAAACTGGTCTATTGCCAGGAATAGATATATCAGTTAATAATATTGGCCTTAATCCTGAGAACAAAAAAACGGTTGTTTTGAGCATTTGTGAGGGCATAAACGTGTTTTTCAGTGGGTCCAGCGTCTAATTTGCTTGTATATAATGCTCCCCTGATCGTATCTTTTTCGTTAGGCAAAACCGGCTTATTACTTTGCTTTACAAATGTGCATCCACAAACTGCGTCTACTTTCTGAAGGATCAATGGATGGGTACCAGTGCTATGCAGAACGAAGGCAAAGCTTGCAGTATCGCCTTTTTTAATGTTGCCCAGATCTACTGTGGTGTTATCCCAAGTGATTGCAGCAAGGGAGTCTATTTTGTCAGTTTTGCCAGCATGGGTCTTACTATTTGAACAAGCTGTCGCAAAAAAAATCAGGGAGCCAAGTATTATAAGTCTCATAAAAAAGATAGTGGGATATTATTATTACTAACCGCATTTACCGTCGCACGGGCTTAGCCAGATAAGGCCACACCCAGTGGGGCTATCACTACATGGAAGCGATTGATTGCAGCGTTTTGAACCTGAACACCAGTCGTCGACGATGCAGCATCCGCAAGGGCCACCATCAGCTGGAGGCGGGAAATTCCAAACAGGCCCTCCTGAAGACCAACTACCAATCTCCAGAAAAGATGTGGTAATGTTTCTAATGTCATTATATGTGAGTCCAGCTATATTAGCATTAACAGTAGCGTTTACCCATGCTTCAATAGTATCTCTTGCAGTATCTGGCCCCTCATCAAATAAATGAACGGTTATTAATGATTGTAATTTCTGCAAAGCACTTATAGCAGCGCTACTTCCGCCATTGCCCTTGTACCCATTAATAACATCCTGAACCCTTGCCTGCCAAAGGTTAGACTTTTCGGTGTCATCCATCTGGTTATATATCTGTATCTGCACACTATCGGGATAACTATCGAACTCCTGCAAAGTGATCTGGCTCACATCCGCCATCAGAATGTGTTTTCTATTGCTGTCAGTATTGTTCGTAATTGGAATATGCTGTATGTTACTTTTTTGACACGCACTAAAATACAGAGACAATGCAATACAAAATGCCAATGGAAGACCTCTAAATAATGTTGTTTTCATAACTCCTTTTTGCCTCTAATTAGAAAAGTAATTTAATAAAAAAAGTTGTTTAAAAGACGGTATTACTAAATATTATACACTAAATTATGAATAATAAAAAAACTATACCCTCGAGCTACTCCATATTTTACCATTCTATTACAAAGAAGAATCATTTCTCATCGATTGGAAAAAATAATTTGAAGGTGGCCCCAGCTTCGAGATGCCCATGCGCAAGTATGTAACCCTCGTGATTAGCCATAATACGCTGGCAAATGGCCAACCCTATACCTTTACCTGAATAACCGGAATATTGATTGTGCAGCCGCTGGAATATCTGGAACATTTTATCAGCAAACTTATTATTGAAGCCTATACCATTGTCGGATATAGAAATCCGATTGAACTTTTTCTGAGATAATTTTTTATTAATGTCAATCAGCTCTTCACCATTTACTATTTCATTTGTAATAGAGATAGCAGGTATTACACCCTCACGAGAAAATTTCAGAGCATTGTCCAGCAGCGCTTTGAAAAGAATACTTAACTGTCTGGGATGGCCTTTAATAGCCGGTAACTCTCCGATGCTAATGATTGCCTTTTTTTCTTTTATTTTTTCATCGAGCTCTTCTATCACAAACCTGGCTATTTTATTCAGATTTGCATCTTCCTTATTCCCTTCGTCCTTGGTAAGGCTTGTAAGGTTTACGAGGTCTTCAATAAGATCCTGCATCCTGCTGGCGGCTTTATTAATACGATCCATGGTGGATGAAGTTTCTTCATCCATTGAATCTTTTTTGAGCCATAAAAAACGATTACTGAATACCTGTATTTTGCGCAGAGGCTCCTGCAGATCGTGAGATGCAGCATAAGCTATCTGCTCTAACTCTGAATGCGAGCGTGTGAGGTCTATAACCTTTGTTTGCAGTTCATCCTGGTATATTATGCGCCTTCTTAGCTCACTGATCATTAAAATGAAAAGGAAAACTGTAAGAGCACTAAATACAATAATCAAATATTTGATGGTATTGAAGGTAAGGCGTTCGTAAAATACCTTGTCTTCATTACGTTTTTTCAATATGTTGTTTTCATTGTTGTACATTTTCCTGGTTATCTGCAGGCATTCAAGCATATTTTTTCTTGCTTCGTAAAAGTATGGGGACAAGACGCCTGAATGGCTGGTATCGGTATATGCAAGATTCAGCCTTATATCTGATATAGCCAGAGAAAGTATCGTGCGGAGCATAATTAAATTGTTTTGCTCAACGGTATTATCTGAAGTATAGTATTTTAAGATAGCTGTTTGCCCAAGCGTTTCATCTACACTATTATTGAAGGCTATAAGGTTATTTGTATCGTGAGTAAGCATGTAGTTTCTCTCGATATGCTCCATACTTTCAATAGAGGCCTCAGTTTTATATATTTCCTGAATTACTTTGTTTGTTCGTTCGATCCAGTATGAATATTTATATAGATTATCAAATCTGCTTATGGAGAAAAAAGAAAAAGCAGCCATTAAGATAAATGATACGGAAAAGGCCGAAACAATAATTCGCAGTCTTTTTTTCATCTGAAATCAAATTTCTACATTTTGTAGAACAAATTCCTCATGAACAGTGTTATAAATGGTTGGTTTTTTTATAATTGTAATTGGGTGTGTTTTTTAAAAATGTATTAACACATTTAGAATCAATAGCTTATTCATTGTTTGAAAAAAATTGGACAAAAGAAAAAATTTGGCTCCAAGGTTGTTTAGGATAGGTATACTTCACGAAAGCGCAATTTTATGATCTCACAGCAACAGACACAGAAGCAACAGCTAAAAATACTGCCTCAGCAGATACAGCTTTTAAACCTTTACTTCCTGAATACACTGGAACTGGAACAAAGAATAAAGAATGAGCTTGAAGAAAATCCCTTCCTGGAACAAACGACAGAGGAACATGAAGATGATGGTAAAGCAAAAGACAGTGTCCAGGATTTTCAGGATTGGGATGAATACGGATATGATGATATGCCGGATTATAAGGCAGAATATCAAAATTATTTCAGCACAGAGCAAATCCCAAATGTTGCAATAAGCAATTATAACCATTTTAAGGATGATGCAAAACAACAATTGCGCTTACTGAACTTGTGCGATGCAGAACGTGAAATAGCTGAATATGTGATAGACATACTCAACAACCAGGGATTAATGGATCGCCCGATAGAAGAAGTAGCAGATGATCTTTCATTCCAGTTTCAAAGCATAGTAGAGCCGGAAACAATAAAAAAGGCTCTTACAACCGTACAGACATTAGACCCGATAGGGATAGGCGCATGCAGTGTGCAGGAATGCCTGCTGATACAACTACGGACAATGAATGAAAAAAGGCCAGATGTGAAATGTGCCCTAAAGCTGATGCAACATCATTATAATGACCTGATGCATCGCCAATTTGAAAAAATTCATCATGCACTAAATATAGACGAAGAAGAACTGCGCGTAGTGCTGAACCTGATCGGAACTCTGAAATTTTATCCTGTTACTGAAAACGGATCGAGCTACGAACCGAAAAATACCATAATACCTGATTTTATTATTACCCGTTATGGAGATACTGTGCAGGTGAATCTATATACCAGCAGATCGAGCTCTGTATTTGTAAATCAATCGCTATATGAACAGCTTGCCCAACAGGTGAGCAATCGTGATAAGGGCGCTAATCAATATGTGAAAAGCAAGTTGCAGTCGGCCCAATGGTTTGTAAATGCAGTGAAACAACGCGAGGATACGATGATGCGCATCATGCAGTGTATAGTGCAATTGCAACAGGACTATTTTATAGATGGTGATATCCGCTTACTGAAGCCAATGGTGCTGCGTAATGTATCTGATATATCAGGGCTTGATATATCAACGGTTTCGAGGATCACAAGTAATAAATATGCAGAAACTCACTTTGGATTAATATATCTTAAAGACCTATTCAGCGAAGGAATAGCAGACAAGAAAGGGGAAGTAATAAGCAATAAGGTGATACAATCTGTAATAGAGGAAGCTATATCCGGCGAAGATAAAGGCCATCCCTTTACAGATCAGCAACTGGTGAACATACTTTCCACGAAGGGATATAACATAGCCCGCCGTACTGTAGCAAAATACAGGGAACAAATGCGTATCCCTATTGCACAGATAAGGGCGGTATGGGCATAAGGTATTATTAAGTTAAATTTGGGTACACAACAACTGAAACATATGAGTAAAATTCTGGTAATAGACGATGATAATGATATGTGCCTGCTTCTGAACCGTTTCCTAACAAGACACGGCTATGAAGTCGCGGGAATAAATAGTGGTAAGGCAGCTATAGAATGGATGAAAAAAAATGAACCAAGCCTGGTGCTGTGTGATTTTAAGCTGGAGGACATGAATGGCTCGGAAATGCTGGGTAAAATAAAAGAAATGCACTCCACAGCGCCGGTAATTATAATTACCGGATATAGTGATGTGAAAGATGCTGTAGAGGTAATGAAAATGGGAGCTTATGATTATGTAACAAAACCACTTTTCCCAGATGAAATATTACTTACTATAAAGAAAGCACTTAGTGAGGAACCTAAAACAACAATAAATGCAAAAGCCTCCCCGCAAAGTAACGGTAATGCAGTGAGCCATGCCAAACTGAAAAACATGGCAGGTAATGATAGTTATATAATCGGGGCAAGTAAAGAATTTGCCAACATAGTAAAGCAGATAGAACTGGTAGCTCCAACTAACTATAGTGTTATCATTTATGGGGAAAGCGGTAGCGGTAAGGAAGCTATAGCACAGCAGATACATCATAAAAGCAAGAGATCAAGCAAACCATTTGTGGCTATTGACTGTGGTGCATTATCTAAAGAGCTGGCGGGCAGTGAGTTATTCGGACATGAAAAAGGCGCGTTTACCGGAGCATTGAACCAAAAGATAGGAAGCTTTGAAATAGCTAACGAAGGGACAATATTCCTTGATGAGATAGCCAACCTATCGTATGATATACAAGTATCTTTATTGCGCGTAGTGCAGGAACGGAAAATGCGAAGAGTGGGGGGCAATAAGGATATAGAACTGGATGTGCGCATCATTATAGCAAGTAATGAAAAGCTTTGGGATTTTGCCAGGAATGGTAAATTCAGAGAGGATCTTTATCACCGTTTTAATGAATTCAGCATAGAAGTGCCGCCATTGCGCGACAGGCAGGAGGACATTATGCTATTTGCCAATCATTTTCTGAAACTTACCAACGCAGAGCTTGGCAAAAATGTGAAAGGCTTTAGTAAAGAAGTGGAAGATATCTTCCATAATTATATCTGGTACGGCAACCTGAGAGAAATGAAAAATGTTGTGAAACGTGCAACACTATTAACCGATGGTGACCTTGTAGAAGTAAAATCACTTCCTTTTGAGATAAGCAATTTTCATAAGCTGCAATTTGATACCCCCTCAATGTCAATAACGAATAGAATAGAGCCGGCAATTGTGGCGCCAATAAATGAAGTTTCTTATGAAAATAAATTAAAAAGCGCCAACCTTGACGCTGAATATGAGGTAATACTTGATGCCTTGAAACAGGCAAATTTTAATAAAAGCAAAGCTGCAAAACTGCTCAATATAGATAGAAAGACATTGTACAATAAAATGAAGCAGTTTAAGGCTTTTAAACTCGATTAGAAAAATAAAGTTATGAGCATTCACTTTGTAGAGAAGAAGGAAACAGTGGCACAGGAACAAGTAAGTGCAGAACAATTGATAGACACGATCACCGATCTGGTATCGATAATGTCAATGGTTTATCAACTAAATGAAAAAAAGCTACAGTATGTTGCATCGCAAGTGACATCTGAGCTTGGCTATAGTGAGCAGGAAGTAAAGGCAGATACATTTGATATACTTAGCATTTTTCATCCGGAAGATAGAGATGCTTTTATAAATGCGTTAAGCAGTCTGGGAGGGAAAGTAAAGTATATACCTGAATTTGACTGCCGTATGCTACATAAGGATGGCAGATATTTTACTTACAAAATAAGAGCAAGAGCCTTCAGCAAAGAGGGCCGCGATAGTGATACGGCTATTGTGGCAGCGATACATACAGAAACTGCTACACGGACAGCTATTGATGCAACCGAGTTGAAAAGAATACAGGTGGAGACAGAACGTATCCTGCAGTTCGGGACATTTGAATATAATATTGCTAACGGAGATGCAATATGGTCTGATGGTCTTTATGAAATATTTGGCTATAAAGATGAAAGGCCTGATATAACTTATGAAACTTTTCTATCTCACATAGCTTCTGAGAAATTTGATGGCCTTGCGGAGAATATCATTAAAAATATTTCTTCGCAACAGACATATACAGAAGAATATGAGATATTGACAAAAGATAACAAAAGAAAGTTTGTACAAATAACCGGCAGCCGGCTATATAATACAGATGGGATCCCGTACAAAGACCTGGGGATAATGAAGGATGTGACAAAGGAACATCTACAGGAAGAGAAAGTGAATAATGCAATAGACGACCTACAGCGATCAAATTCTGAACTGGAAAATTTTGCTTATGTAGCCTCGCATGATCTGCAGGAGCCTGTGCGTAAAATAAGCACTTTCAGCAGCAGGCTGATAGCAAAATTGTCGTCACAGATAAGTGATGAAGATAAAATGTATCTTAACAGAATAGCTACATCTGCTGATAGTATGCGAATGCTTATAGATAATTTGCTGGAATTTTCGAGGATATCGAGGAATAAGCAATTATTCATGGATACCAACCTGAATTTTATTATGCACCAGGTAAAAACAGACCTGGAATTGACAATTGAACAAACCGGCACTAAAATAATATATGACAGCTTGCCCACAGTGCAGGCGTCTCCGACCCAGATAAAACAACTCTTCAATAATATTATTGGCAATGCTATTAAATTCAGGAAGAAGGCCGTGAGCCCTGTAATTAATGTTACGTCGTCAGTATTGTCAGCGCATGAGAAAAAAGAACATAAACTGCAAGACGATGTTGAATATTACAAGGTACAGATCTCAGATAATGGGATAGGATTTGAAGATGAATACGCAATCCGTATTTTCCAGATATTTCAACGGCTGCATGGTAAGTCAGAATACCCTGGTTCAGGTATCGGGTTAGCAATTTGTAAAAAAATAGTTGAACAGCACCAAGGGATAATTTTTGCCAAAAATATACCCGATACAGGTGCCGGCTTCACAGTAGTACTGCCTGAAAAAAGAATTAATACTTAGCTTTAGCTATTATATGGATCACATAAATGATTCAATTTTCAAAACTATAGGATTGGCATATAAAGAACTACCGGAAGCTTTTTTTAAAAGTGTAATTGCATCCAGTCCCGGCTCTGTAGCGGTGTTGGATTCGAATACCTTTAAAGTAATTTATAGTAACCAGGAATTTTCGAATGTTTTTGGATATTCAAATGATGAAATATCCCAGTCTGATTTTTCTTTTTTAAGGCTACTGGAGGAAGAGCAGCCAGAAAGACTGAATGCTCAGTTGCAAACCGTATCGCACTTTGAAGAAAGGAAGTACAAATACGTTGTTTATAAGCTAAAGGATAAGAATGGGAACACAGGAACGTATTATTGCTATGCTTCTCCAATAAATGAACCCGAATGTGAGGGTTATTATTATATTTTATTATTACGAGAACTTTCAAAGTGGAATTTGCCTTTTACCTCTTTTGATACGCGAGAATTATTCCTGGAGCAGTTTGATAACGAAGGATTTGGTACGTTCGAATGGATCAAAGAGGCTAATAAATTATTTGGATCGAAAGGGATATATAAGATATATGAAATAGATCCGGAACAAGAACTTAGTTTTGAATTAATCGCTCAATATATCCATCCTGATGATAATAAAAAGGTAAATGCTGTAATGAAAAGGGCATTAGAAGGAGGGAATGATATGGATATAGAATACAAAATTATCAGCGCACAACAGCATATAAAAATTATTCACGTTGTTGGAAGAATGATTGCGTCGAAAGATGGCAAGATGCTAAAACTGATAGGGAGCGTACGTGAAGTTACCAAGCAGCGTATGACGGAAGAAAACCTGAAAAAGCATCTGGATGAATTAAACAGGTCTAATAAGGAATTAGAGGAATTTGCATACGTTGCGAGTCACGATCTACAGGAGCCTTTAAGAAAAATAAGCACTTTCAGTGACCGCCTGAATGAAAAGTATAAGAACATACTAAGCGGGGAGGGCACGATGTACCTGGAACGGATGATGGCATCAGCAGAAAATATGAGGCTCCTAATCAATAATCTTTTGGAGTTTTCTCGTGTTACGAAATCTACGCAACCTTTTACAAGTGTAAATCTTAATTTTATATTACGCCAGGTAAAAATGGATCTTGAATTGACGATCGAGGAGACTGGTACTGTTATTGATACAAATGATCTGCCAGCAATTGAAGCTTCTGTTACACAAATGAGTCAATTATTTACAAATATTATCAATAATGCAATAAAATTTCATAAGCCTGATAAGAACCCCATTATTGATATCAAAGCAGATATATTGACTAATGAAGAAAAGCTGTCTTATCATTTGCCATTACGTAAAGCATACCACCGGATAGCATTTACAGATAATGGGATAGGATTTGAGAATGAATATGCAACAAAAATATTTCAGATTTTCCAACGCCTTCATGGCAAAACCGAATATCCAGGCTCTGGTATTGGCCTTGCTATTTGTAAAAAAATTGCAGAACATCATAATGGGATAATATATGCGGAAAATATTCCCGAACATGGTGCGCGATTTGTGATTATTTTGCCGGATAAACAAGAAGGAAATAAAAATTCAGATACTTAGATGGGGACGCAACATACAAAGGTGAGAATATTGATAGTAGATGATGATCAGGATGATTTCATCATTACAAGTGAATATATAAAACATATTGCAGGAACTTTTTATGAAATAAGCTGGTGTCCTAAATATTATGATGCACTGCAGCAAATGATGGAGCATAATTATGATCTGTACCTGGTAGACTACCGTTTAGGTGCGAAATCAGGAGTAGACCTGCTTAAAGAAGCCTTAGAGAATAATTGTGAAGAACCTATAATATTACTTACCGGTAAAGGCAACTATAATGTGGATATAGAGGCAATGCAATTAGGCGCTGTTGACTATCTTATAAAAACCGAGCTTTCTATTGAAAAGATGGAACGCAGTATAAGATACGCGTTGGAACGAAGCGCTACACTAAAAGAACTGAAAGCTAACGAACGGAAATACAGAAGCATCTTTGAAAAATCGAAGGATATAGTATTTCTAACAGATGAATTTCTTGACTTTAAGGATGTGAACGAGGTTGTTTACAGCTTTCTGGGATATACGAAAGATGAAGTGTTGCAAATGAACCTTACTGACCTCATGGACCAGGCCCAGCATAAGAAATTTTTACAGCAATCATTACAAACACGCAAAGAGGTAAATGACTGGGAAGTGGTGCTTAATACAAAAAGCGGCGAAAAAAAATCTGCTATCCTCACTGCCACACTTGAAGACAACTATACTGAATATGCGTATGTGCAGGGCATCATTCATGATATTACCAACTTGAAAAAGATAGAAAAAGCTAATCTGCAAACTGAAAAGCTCGCTGCTGCCGGCCGCCTTGTACGCACCCTTGCTCATGAAGTACGTAATCCTCTGAATAATATTACACTATCGGTGGAGCAGATGCAGCAGGAAGTAAAATCAGACGAAACCGCTATGCTCTATCTGAATATTATCCAGAGAAACGGCAAGAGGATCAATGATCTTATAAGTGAATTATTAAGTACATCCCGCCCATCAGAAATTGAATTGGAGGAATGTCCCTTGCAATCTATAGTAGATGATGTTATTACATCTGCGATTGACAGGCTTACCCTGAAGCGTATAAAACTGCAGGTTAGCTATCCGGATGAAGGACTGAAAATAAAAGCTGATAGAGAAAAGCTAAAAATAGCATTGCTGAACATAGTAATAAACGCTATAGAAGCGATGGAAGAAAAAAAAGGCAATCTTGTAATATCCATACATCAACTTACCCACCACGCCGTACTGAACATAAATGATAACGGATGTGGTATAAGCGAAGAAAATATCACACGGTTATTTGAACCTTATTTTACACAGAAAAGGAATGGAGTAGGTCTTGGGCTGGCGTTTACGCTTAATATTCTCCAATCGCATAAAGCCAATATAGAAGTCTCTTCCATAGAAAGTGGAGGGACGACCTTTACTATTACCTTTCCATTGGCAGGTACGGCTGACGATCAGCCATCGCTGGAAGGTATCTCTGAATTGCAACAATAATTTTGGTTTCAAGGGTAGATAAGGCATTAACGATATTTTTGCTTTTGCCAAAGCGCTGCAAATTGTGAAAACTTTTATTTTTATGCCTTATAACCATTTATGCGACGTTTAATATTTATTTCCTTCCTGCTTCTTCTTGCAGCGTGCAATAACCAAAATAAGCCCGCAAGTGCCAATGAGGAAAATACACAACCTACAATATCTGTCCCAGCAGTTATTTCCTATCACATCGTTAATGAATACCCACACGATACGGCAGCATTTACTGAGGGGCTGCAATATTTGAACGGTAATCTGTATGAAAGCACCGGACAATATGGCGCGTCTGAGCTGAGAAAAACAGATTTAAAAACGGGCAAAATATTGCAGATAAAAAAGCTGGATGCAAAATATTTTGGCGAAGGACTAACTGTACTGAGTGGGAAAATATACCAGCTAACCTATAGAGAAGGCATCGGGTTTGTTTACGATCTGAACACTTTTAAACAGGAAGGAACATTTGCCTTTAATACACAAGAGGGGTGGGGTATGACCAATGACGGTACTGATCTTATTTTTGACGACGGGACGAATGTATTGCATTATATAGACCCCAATACATTTAAAGAAGTGAAAAGAGTAAATGTAACAGATGAGCATGGCCCGGTGAATAATATTAATGAGCTTGAGTACATAAAAGGATTAATCTATGCTAATGTGTGGGAACAGGATATATTGCTAAAAATAGACCCTGCAACTGGAAATGTAGTGGGAAGAGCAGATATGAGTGACCTACGACAAAAAGCAGGCATTGCTGCCCGCTCTAATAATCCAGCAGCTCCTGAAGCGATGAATGGCATTGCTTATGACTCTTTAAATGACCGACTATTTATTACGGGGAAATACTGGCCGAAAGTATTTGAGATGGAACTGCAATAATTATTTGGACGTTAGTTTAAAAGATAAATAAATAAAAAGACCCTGCAATTGCAGGGTCTTTTTATAAAATTGTTTTATATCCATCACCACACTCTTGCACGAGCGCTATCCGGACGATACATTTTATCCGTTGGCTGAATATTGAAAGCCTTGTACCATGCTCCCATATTGCTGATAGGAATGTTGCAACGTAGCTCACTTGGAGAGTGAGGATCTGTCTTAATACGTTGTGCTATTTCTTCAGGACGGGTATTAGCACGCCAAACCTGTGCCCAACTTAGGAAGAAACGTTGGTCAGGAGTGAAACCATCGACTTTATCAGTGCTTTGGCCTTCCTTTGTTTTCTTGAACGCTTCGTAAGAGATGTTTAAACCGCCAAGATCAGCAAGGTTTTCACCTTCTGTAAGATGACCATTTATATGAATACTATCCAGTACTGTAGCGGCATCAAATTCTTTCACTACCATATCGGCTTTTTGTACAAAATGAGTTGAATCTTCAGGGCTCCACCAATTGTGAAGATTACCATCAGCGTCATATAAACGGCCCTGATCGTCGAACCCGTGTGTCATTTCATGGCCTATTACAGCACCGATGCCACCATAGTTGATAGCATCATCAGCGCTATCGCTAAAGAATGGATATTGCAATATACCAGCAGGGAATACTATCTCGTTGAATGCCGGATTGTAATATGCATTTACAGTAGGAGGTGTCATACCCCATTCTGTACGATCAACAGGCTTGCCTAATTTATTCAGGTCGTAATTATACTGCCACTGGTTAGAAGCTATAATATTATTTAAGTAGCTATTGTTTACAATTGTCAGTGCACTATAATCCTTCCATTTGTCAGGATAACCGATCTTCTTCATGAAGGCGTTCAGCTTTGTTACTGCTTTTCTCTTGGTGCTGTCAGTCATCCAATCAAGGCGCTGAATACGTTCTGCATAAGTCTGTTGCAAGTTATTCACCAGGTCCAGCATGCGTTGTTTTGCTGAAGGCTTGAATGTTTTGTCAACATACAACTGACCCAGCAATTCGCCAATAGAGCCATCAACTACATTTAACACCCGTTTCCAACGTGGTCTTGGTTCCTGCTGGCCACGTAATGTTTTCCCGTAAAAACCAAAATAAGTACCATAAGTTTTGCTATCGAGATATGGAGCAAAGCCATTTAATACATGGAACTTCATGTATTTTTTCCATACATCAAGAGGTGTGGCTTTTAATTCTTTACCAACTGCAGCAAAGAATTTAGGCATACCAACTAAAAGGGAATCCTGGCCGTTGATCTTCAAACCCTGGAATAAAGCTTTCCAGTCGATGCCGGGAGTAGCTTTATTAATACCATCGAGATTGAATTTATGATAAACATTGTAAGGGTTGCGCTGTTCTACGCGAGTCATTGATGCTGATGCAAGCTTTGTTTCAAGATTGTAAACATCGTCTGCATCTTTTTTAGCCGTTGCATCATCTTCGCCCATCAATTTGAACATGGAAGGCAGATATAGCTTGTATGCATCACGTACCTTGACAGTCTGAGCATCTTTATCGAAATAATAATCCCTATCTGGCATGCCGAGACCACCCTGACCGAACTGGCAAATTTCCTCTTTTACATTTTTATCATCAGGGCCAACACCAAAACCAAACAACTGGCCAATGCCTTGCGTTTGTTCCAGCGCTACTTCGCTCATCGCACCATTGGCATCTTTTATTGCGTCAATTCTTGCAAAGATGTCGTTGAGTGGTGTGATACCAGCTTTTTCAATAGTGGCGCTATCCATCCCGGTGCGATAAAAATCCCCCACCTTTTGCTCCCTGCTACCAGCTTTAGGATCTTTAATAGCTGCTGCTGAATCAAGAATTCCGTGCAGGATCCGGTAATTGTTTTCCTGAAGCTCATTAAAACTACCCCAACGTGTTTCGCTGGCAGGTATAGGATTTTTTTTCAGCCAGGCGCCGTTTGCGTACATGAAGAAGTTGTCACCGGGACGCACAGTGGTATCCATATTCGCCGGATCCAACATTTTGCGTGCAGGTGCATTTTCTGCAGTGCTGCTCTTATTTGATTGTTGACAAGAGGCAACAGACAATAAGGCTGCGCCCGCCAAAAGTGTGTGTTTGAGATTCATACCTAAATTTTTGAAATTTTAGTGTGGTAGCAAATGTACAATAACATATTAAAAACCTATAACCCCAAAAGGGTGAGGTTGCAAGCCTGTAAAGGATATACCTTGCAAAAGAGGCTACAAATGCAGTTATTGTTTAATTTTTCTGACGGCTTTTACCTCAATAATACCCTGGAAAAAATAGAATTTTCCATTCTTCAGATCACGGCATCGGCTTCGTGTCCTTAACTGTTCTATTTTCTGAAATACCCTGCCATCTTCTGTTTCAAAGTGCTGATTGACACCTATATCATCAATAAGCTTAAACCCTGGTTTGTGCTCATCATACTGATAGAGCGCTTTGAATAAATGAGGGTCGGTACAAGTGCTTGCCGCAGGATCGTGCAGATAAGCAAGCAAGGCCTTTTCTACATCGAGGGGAAAAATATGTTTGCCAATAAACGGTATGAGTATATGACGAAATTGAGTTTTCCACTCCTTGCCATGCGGTGAAACGGTATTTTTAAAATGTATAAAAGTGAGCAAATGAGCTAATTCATGCAATAATGTGATAAGAAAACTATAAGGATTGAGATTGACATTGATGCTGATGCGATGATATGGGGTTTCTTTTATAGGATGACGGTAATCACCTAAAACACTTTTACGCTCATGTGTAAGAGTAAGATGAATAGTATGGCTTTTGAAAAAAGGAGCTACCTGTTCGAAAGTATCAGGGGGTAAAAACTGTTCTAAAAGATTAATTGAAGTCTCCTGCTTTTTCATTTCAAATCACTTTGCTTGCTTTGCCAGTCTTGATAATAACCATGCTTCAACTATAGTATAAACAGCGTAGATACCAAAAAGCATGAATATTGAAGGTTTATGAATATGCTGCCTGTCGACAAGTACAAAAAGTAATATTGCCAGAATGCAAACCATGAGCTTAAGCAAAGTAGCGCTGAACACACCCCGCACGAAAGCTTCAGGACGCTGACCCATTTGCTTTTTGACAATAAAATAAGTACTGATAGACAGGATGGCCATAACCGCGTTGCCAATAATGAGCGCTCCAAATTTATACGCAGGCGCATATATTTTTAATGCATAAAAGAAGGAACATAATACAAGAAATAAAATTATAATAACGGTAACGAAATGCTTTCTCATTTTTTTGGTTTGTTGAAAGATCTGACTATCTGCCATAAAGAAACGCACAATGCCAGCAATGGCAAAGAAATCAGGAATAATGGAAATTTCCAACCTATCCACTTATCTAATTTCCAACCTATCCATACGGCAACAAGCAACATCACCATCCACTGGGTGGCAAGGCCAGCATACTTAAGGGTGTTGCCATATTTATTGTTTTCAGCCATAGCTATTTATTCTGGTTCTTTTTCATTTCTACCTGCCGCGGGAAAATGCTATTTATTGCTTCTTTGTTTACTTTATTAACATCGAGTTTAGTAGTATCCAAATGACCAGTATAGCTTCCGCTTATAACTTTCCGGAGATTATTTTCATAGGCCTGCTGTGAAGCCATAAGGTCGGAAAGTGAATCTACATTTCTTTTAAGCCTTACAATTTGCATATGCGTTTTGTTGCTGCCATAGCCGGGGATATAATATTTTAAAGGTGTAACTAATAAAATGGTAGTTGTTAACACCACAATTATTACGAATATAGTGCTAAAAAGGACATATAATTTACGCATTGTTAATCGAAAAGAAGCTACCTCTTCCAACGACTCGTCATTAATAAATACAATTCTATAATGAGTGTTTATTTTACGGAACAGATTTCGCCTTTTATATCTCGATTTTGCCATTTGAGGACTAAACGCGCAATTTACATTAATGAAAATTATACTTGTATATAAAATCTATGTTATTTAATGAGGTTAAATTACATATTAGCGGTAATAAGCTCCGTTTGAATTATGCTTTTTTGTCTATTTTTGAAAGCTTACTAAGAATGCAAAAATATCCGGGGAACTATTAAAATAAAATATTTTCCTAATTATATAGTTATATATCAAAGAGAATAAAATTGCGATTTAAATTAAGTTTAATATTTATATTATTTTCTTATCTATTAATCTGTGTGCCGGCGCATGCCCAAAAGGTAAATGGACATATGGGAAGTGCTAATACTTCGGATTCTGCGCGCATTGCCAGGAAACAATACCAGGATAGTATGCAGCAGGCACGGCAGCATAGCATAGACAGCGCCAAAGCATCACGGGAACATATACTCGATAGTACAAAAACAATAAGACAACATAACCTAGATAGTGTAAAAGCAGTACGCAAGCATATATCTGACAGTCTTAACGCCATTCATAAATATAGAGATAGCAAACATTATAAAGACAGTGTGGAGAGGGTAAGAAAAGTAAGGTTGGATAAGATAAAGGCAGCCAGGCAAGCGACCTTTGATTCTCTAAAGGCGGCCAGACAAAAGATCACAGACAGCATAATGGCAGTGAGGAAAGCTAATACAGAAAGGATAAAGGCCATACAGAAGAGGCGATCAGATAGCCTGAATGTAATAAGGAAATATAAGCAGAGTAAAAGATACAGAGATAGTGTGGCAGTATTGCGGCAGGAGCGAATGGATAGCTTGCGAACAGCACGGCAGAAATTTAACGACAGTGTATTGGCAGTTCGAAAGCATAGAACAGATAGTATGTCGGTGGCGCGAAAACTATCATTAGATAGCGCCAATTTAGTTCGGAAATTACGTTTGGATAGTCTGAAAGCCGTAAGGAAGGTGAAAACGGATAGCCTTGCAAAAGTGAAAGCCAACAAAGAGAAAATCTTAAAGCAGAAACAAAAAGAACGAGAGAAGAAATCTCAACTGGCTCTTGAGCTAAAAATAAATCAGAAGCGAGCGGCATGGAGCAATCAAAAAATGCTAAAGAAAAAATGGTCGAAGCCCAGGCAGGTAGTGCAAAATACCTTTACGCGTTTTAACTATTATTATAATGCAAACCTGAAGATGGAAGAAGCCCTTGCAAATATGCAACGAGTCAGAAAGGATAACTATGACTCGGTGATAGGGCTTTATCCATTCGATCCTAACCGAGATTCGTCGTTACTGGTAGCGGATATGGATACTATTGCCCATAAAGTTTCTATAGGTATACAAATACATGACCCAAGAAGCAAATGGGATGATGACCTGTATTTGTTATTAGGGGAAGCAAATTATTATAAAGGAAAGTATGATGCAGCAGCGATAGCTTTTCATTATATAATAAGTGTAGACGAACGAAATAAGAAAAAGAAACCATCAGGAAATACTTATAGCCCGAGTGCTAAACAACAACCATCGATAGTAGAAAATAATAAGAAAACTGCATTAGATTTTTTGAAACACAAACCTGTGCATAATGAGGCAATTCTGTGGATGGCGCGAACCTATACAGAAGCACACGAGGTGGAAAAAGCTGAAGCTGTATTGGCGCTGCTGGAATCTGATCCTAACCTGCCCAAGAATCTAAAGGGAAGGATAGCGCTTGAGAAGGCCTTTATGCAGCTTAGCGATCATAATTATAAAGAAGCAACCACCCAACTTGAAATAGCAGAGGCTGATAATAATGTGCCTGAATGGCTAAGGCTACGTTCTGCTTTCCTGGATGGACAATTGCAGCAACAACTGGGTAACTACACAGCTTCTGTGGCAAGCTTTAAACAAGTGCTGGACCTGAACCCTAAGATAGATATGGATTTCTATGCCAGAAAATATATGGCTTATTCCAGCATTTATTCCGGTGGAGAACAAAATAGGAAAGATGCTGTAGCCACACTAAAAAAAGTGCTTAATGACGGCAAGTATACAGCCTATAATGACCAGATATATTATATGCTTGGCAACCTGGCAGCAAGTGGTAAAAATACAGATGAGGCAATAGCATATTTTCAAAAGAGTACTCATGCGTTACGAGCTACTAAAAAACAAAAGGCTATCACATTCAGCGCATTAGGTAACCTGTATTATAACACAGGCAGCTATGTGGAAGCAAAAAAAGCATATGATAGCGCCTCCATATTTGCATCAAATGCGCCTAAAGATAGTTCTGTAATAGTAGCGGTGCATAGGAGCATGGTGCTGGATAAAATAGTACATCCCATTACTATCATCCATGATCAGGATAGCTTGCTTGCATTGGCATCGCTTAGTACTAAAGAACAGCGGGCTGTGGTGCGCAGGTATATTAAATATTTGGAAAAACTACGTGATGACAGTATATATAATTCTCAACGCAGTGGAATAAGCAGTATAACGCAAGCTGAACTTGCAAACGGGGATGAAAATAATAACAATAATAGTGGAACTGCCTGGTATTTCTCTAATAGTACGCAGGTGGAACAAGGATATAGTGAGTTTAAGCATAAGTGGGGTAATAGGCCATTGGCTGATAACTGGCGAAGATCATCTGCTGTAAGTTTTGCCACAGGTAGTGGTGGCAACAATAATAATAATAACGGCAGTGCACCGGCAGAAAATAGCAATAATAATCTTGATGAAAATGGGTTGCCAACTGAAGAAAGCCTTTTGGCTGCCATTCCCAACACACCTGCTCAAAAAGAAAAAGCTAATAAGCTGATTGAAAAGGCATACATGACGCTGGCGAACGGATATTTTCGTGAGCTTGAGGATTATCCGCGTACTCTCAGTGCATTAGATACTCTTGATAAACGCTATCCTAAGAATGAAGAAAAAGCAGAGGGGCTATACCTGAGATACCTGGTGGCGTTAAGACAGCAACAACTTGAAAAAGCTCAGGAATATAACAGAGAACTATCAGAACAATATCCTAATTCAGAATACGCTAAACTCGTGCATCCGTCAACCGAAGATAATGGGGCGACAACCGCAAGCACAGCCATTTCTGCAGCTGATTTTTATGATGCAACTTATAGCTTGCTGTTACAACGACAGTATACAGAGGTGATGATGCGCGTGAAAGAAGCAGAGCATCAATACAAAGATCCGGAATATAAAAACCGCTTCTACATTATGAACGCAATAGCGACAGCAGGAGCAGGTAACTATAACCAGGCTGACAGTTTACTGAAGGAATTTACCAAAATAAACCCATCTGATACACTTCGCCCATGGGCAGATGCGGTACTTAACTATCTAAATAAAAACCATCTTGTTAATTCAAAGGTCCCTGTAAAACCAGCACCGGCAACACCGCCTAATACTGTGGTAGCGGCAAATACGTTGCCAAACAATCCTAATAGCAATGATAACAATGCACCTGTTAGTTATACTTACAAGCCATCAGATACACATTATTGTGTAATAGCGCTGCCCGGGATGGAACAACGCACTATGGGCATAAAAGCGGCAGTTAGTGATTTTAATACTTTTAAGTTCTCCAGCTTAGGATTGATCTCCAATATGGACATTATCGGTCCACAGCAGGCAATGATAGTAACAAAACAATTCCAGAATTCAACACAGGCAAAGATATATATGAATGCATTGAAAGCTACTGACCAGATATTCAGAGAATATAAGTCAAATGAATATCAGGTATTTATTATTTCTGCAGATAATTATGCCAAATTATTTAAAGATCATTCCATCCAGGCTTATCTTACATTTTACCATACTAACTATAAGTAAAGGTTATATGGTTATTGCTTAGGCTAAACTGTAAAAAGAGTGTTTTAGCAACTCATTTGCAGTAAAAAAGGCATAAATTTTGTAAATTAGGATGAGGGTTTATATATGCAGACGATCGTTACATCGGTTTATAATAAGAACGAAGAAGAAGAGAAAAGACTTATTCTAAGGGAATATAGGGCTTTATTACGCGGATTAAAGCAGCAGATAAAAAAAGGGGACAGGATACTATTACGCCGTGCATTTGAGATGGCGGCAGATGCGCATAAAGACATGCGGCGTAAATCCGGCGAACCTTACATCTTGCATCCATTAGCAGTTGCAAGAATAGTGGTGGAAGAAATTGGCCTTGGAGTTACTTCTGCGATATGTGCATTGCTACATGATGTAGTTGAGGATACGGAGATAACATTGGAAGATATAGAGCACGAGTTTGGTGCTAATTTCGCAAAACTAATTGATGGGCTTACTAAAATATCTAATGTTGTAGACCTTAAAGCTGACACCACTGTACAAGCCGAAAATTTCAGAAAAATACTATTAACACTGGCAGATGACCCACGTGTGATATTAATAAAACTTGCCGACCGGCTTCATAATATGCGGACATTGGGAAGCATGAGCCGGGAGAAGCAATTGAAAATTTCTTCTGAAACGACATATATCTATTCTCCACTGGCGCATCGATTGGGGCTGTATGAAATAAAATCAGAATTAGAAGACCTTGCTCTTAAATATACACAGCCGGAAGTATATACAGAAATAGCAAAGGGCCTTAAAGAAACAA
>DATNFP010000163.1:0-4931 GCA_035606335.1 Flavipsychrobacter sp.
GAATTCCTTTTTATTAATTCTGATTTTATAACTATATTCTGATTAGGAATATCCGTCCTTTTTTTATCAAGGTATTTAAAAAGAACCGTGGCTGCCTGTTTTCCCATTTCAAACGCGGGTTGTGTTATTGTAGTTAAAGATGGATTTAATAAATCGGCAGTAATCAGATTTGAGAAGCAAATTATTTTTATCTGGTCCGGTATTTTTATTTTTAAGCCATTGCAAACAGCGTACGAAGTGAGGGCTAGTTTTTCTATAGAAGCAAATATTCCATCGGGCACATTTTTACCGTTTAATAGTCGTTTTATGGTTTTATAATTATAATTTTCATCAACGCCACACTTTATTATTCGCGCCGGGTTTATTTTAATATCATATTTATTTAGAGCTTCAATATAGCCTTGTTTTCTTTTGTTGTCAATTGAAAGATTTTCCGATACGGATAAGTAGGCGATGTCCCTGCAACCATTTTTAATCAGATGCTCTGTTGCATTAAAACCACTTGCGAAGTCATCGGTTATTATTTTTGCTGTTTCGATCTCATGACCGATCCTGTCGAAAAAAACAATCGGGATATTTAATTCAATAAGTTTATTTAAATGATCATAATTCTGAGTAGATGCTGACAAAGACATTAGAACACCATCCACCCTTCCGTTTTGTAAATGTTTCATAATGCTTACTTCTTTATTATAGTCATCATGAGTAATATAAACAAGAATATGGTAGTTCTTTTCCTGAGCAATTGATTCGGCTCCGGTTATGGCCTGTATGAAAAAATTATTTGTCATTTCAGGGATAATTACAGCGATTGTTTTGCTTATGTGATTGCGCAAATGTCCGGCATAGGGATTAGTGCGGTAACCCATTTTTTCGGCCATTTCTAAAACTCTTTTTGTCGTATCGCATCCTATTTCGTGACTACCTCTTAATGCCTTTGATACTGTTGAAACAGAGACTCCCAGCTTGTTTGCAAGGGTTTTCAGGTTGTTTTTTTGCATTAGTTATTTTTCGCAAATTAAACGATAATCTTAGAAAAGTTACGAAAATTGAACTACATCGTTTTCGTAAATAAAATACTATCTGGTTAGGTATTATTCATTTTATTACCTCAACTTCATTTTAGATTGAACCAAAAACCTGATAATTATGAAATTCTTTTCTATTAAAAAACTTAGGGGGCTATTTCCTCAATTCATTTTTCTTTTCTTATTAACAACCGTAACTACTTTGGTTTTTGGCCAAAGTAAAACGGTCACCGGGAATGTTATAGACACTTCAAGTGGAGAACCCGTAGTTGGCGCTACTGTCCGTGTTAAAGGAAATAAGTCCGCTGTTACAACAAATGCGGATGGAACATTTGCAATTAATGTAAATGAAAATGGAATCATTGAAATTACCAGTGTTGGTTTTAAATCAGTTCATGTTAAACCAAAATTCAACGAAATTATGCGGATAGCGCTAAGCTCAGATGCCTCTCAGCTTAGCGATGTAGTAGTTGTTGGTTATGGTACCCGTAAAAAGTCTGATTTAACAGGTGCTGTTTCTGTTATTAATTCAGACAATCTTAAAGAACGAGCAGCAGTAAATTTTGGCGAAGCTATGGCAGGCCAGCTTGCGGGCGTTCAGGTTCAGCAAATCGATGGCGCACCAGGTGGGGAAGGACTTTCAATAAGAGTAAGAGGAACCGGATCCATTACACAATCCAATTCTCCTCTTTATGTAGTCGATGGCTATCCAATGGAAAGTGGAGCATTCAGACTAATAAATCCTTCCGATATTGAAAGTCTTCAGGTGTTAAAAGATGCTTCATCAACTGCGATCTATGGATCCCGCGGTGCAAATGGGGTAATCATTATCACGACTAAAAAAGGTAAGTCCGGATCGCCTTCTATTACCTTTAATACATTTTCAGGCATCCAACAGGTTAGTAAAAAGATTGAGATGATGAACAGGGATCAATATGTACAATGGTTCATGGACGGTAGAAATGAAGCGTGGCTGGATGTGCCTATTGTTAATGCAGATCCTGATAAAACCCCACACACGAAAGATGATCCAAATAGCCGTAGAAAGCTATATCCAAGCGGTAATTCCCTTTACATGATTCCAGACGGTACAGATGGATTTAAATATAATTTTCGCGACCCTCTATCAGTAGCTCGGATGCCTGATAATAACTGGCAGGATTTACTGTTTCGTAACGCGAAAATAGAGCAATACGAACTATCTGTAATGGGCGGTACCGATAAAACATCCTATGCCGTTTCGGGAAGTTATATGAAGCAGGACGGGATCGTTTTGGGGTCAAATTATCAACGTTTCAATTTTAGAAATAATATAGAATCTAAAGTTACCAATCGCTTCAAAGTGGGCATGAATTTAAACGCGTACTATGATAAGGGAAGAGAGCAGGTTAATGGAAAATATTCTCCGGTACAGTTTGCTTTACAGCTTCCTCCAATATTTGATCTTCATAATCCTGATGGTACTTATGGATCGTTAGTTAGAAACCCGGAAGTCTTTGTTGGAGATGTTTCTAATCCTATAGGCGTTGCAGAACTCGTGCAAAGCAATCGGAGCCGGTACGGTTGGTTAGGAACTTTGTATGCCGAATGGGAATTAATTGATAATCTTAAATATCGTATCAACATAAACGGAAGTATCCAGGATAATATCTTTGAGAATTTCGAACCTTCAAATGTGGACTTAGACGCTTCGAGAGCGCCAAGACCTGCGAAATCTGTTAATGAAAGATCGACAGATTATGATTGGGTTATAGAGCAAACAGTTTCATATAATAAAACTATAGCAAAAAAACATGACCTATTATTATTGGGCGGCCTATCAAGCCAAAAGCACAATAATGCTTATATGTATGGTGAAGCCCGTGGATTTGCCAATGACAATATCCAGACGTTAAATGCAGGCACTATGTATCAGCTAACCAGCAACAAGTCAGCTTATTCTATGATTTCTTATTTTGGCCGTGCTAACTATTCTTTTGACAACCGTTATCTCTTAACGGCTACATTACGTAGCGATGGTTCATCAAGATTTGGAGAAAATAAAAAATGGGGCATATTCCCATCTGCATCAGCAGCATGGAGAATCAGCCAGGAAAATTTCATGAAAAACGTTACCCCAGTTAGTGATTTAAAATTAAGGCTTAGCTATGGAGTTTCAGGAAACAATCGAATAGGTAATTATTCAGCTATCGGATTGTTGAATACAGGATTTTATCCGGTAGGTGATGCACTGCAAAATACAGTTAATCCAAACTCAATTGAAAATAAAATACTTGGATGGGAAAAGGTATTGCAATCTAATATTGGTTTTGATCTCGGATTATTTAATAACCGCATAAGGCTGGAAACAGATTTCTATAATAGTAAATCTATCGATTTGTTGCTCAACGTTCAGGTGCCAACCATCACGGGTTATACTTCACAATTTCAGAATGTTGGCAAAGTGTTGAATACAGGTATGGAGTTTTTATTATCTACTAAAAATTTAGTTGGGAAATTCAAGTGGTCAAGTGATTTCAATATTTCTTTTAATAAAAACAAAGTGTTGGAAGTAGGGCCTGATGGAAGACCCATTTTTGCGAGCGCACCCAACGCCAACAATGCTTTTATAACAATGATAGGCCAGCCAATCGCAAGCTTTTATGGATATGTGTTTCAAGGCGTTTATATGAGCCAGGCAGAATTGGATAAATTTCCTCATCAGGCAGTAGATAAGGTTGGTGACGGTCGTTACCTTGATGTGAATGGAGATGGAAAGCTTGATCAAACGGATAAGGCAATCATTGGAAATAACCAGCCTAAATATACCGGTGGCTTTGGCAATAATTTTTCTTATAAGAATTTTACACTTTCAACTCAGTTGACATTTACTTATGGAGTTCAATTGTTTAGTTTCCTGGAGCGCATGGTAGGTATTTATCATGGTGATAGAAATGCAATGGTGAAACAGGTAAATCGCTGGAGATCTGTTGATCAGCCGGGTGATGGTGTTTCTTTCAGAGCTACCCGTAATCCAACAGGTTGGCAGCGTGATCCATCTTCTGCATGGGTAACAGACGGATCTTTTTTACGCATGCGTAATATTACTTTAGCTTATGATTTTGATCGAAGCAAAATAAAATTATATAAGATAACCAGTCTACGTTTATACCTGACCGGACAAAATTTATTTACCCTGACAAAATACCCTGGATTTGATCCTGAAACAAGCAGCGAAGGGAACGGACTTACAAAAGGTGGGGATTATACTGGTTACCCTTCAGCCCGCAGTATTATTGTTGGATTAAACCTTACATTATAATTTGTTAGCCTGAAAGCCTAACTCTAAATAAATCATTTAACATGAAAAATATAATAATTTTAGCCATAAGCTTAACGTTGCTAGGCTCTTGCAAAAAGGATTTTATTACTTTAGATCCTCCATCCAATTTAAGTACCGCAGGTTTCTATAAAACTGAAACTGATATGAATCAGGCAGTACTTTCTGCTTATGGTAACTTAAGATCTGTGTATAACTCAACATTTGTAGTCCTTGGCGAAATCAGATCTGATAATACAACCTATTCCTGGCTTTCAGGAAACCCTGCAAATGAAAATGGAATAGACGTATTTGCATCTCTGCTTGCGCCTGACAATTCCTTTTCTACCAATTGCTGGAACAATTGTTATAATGTAATTCTGCGCTGCAATATTGTTATTGGAAGGATAGATGCCATCACGTTTAAAAATGAAGCATTAAAAGCCCAGTATATCGCAGAAGCAAAATTTATAAGGGGACTTATGTATTTCTATCTGAACCGCGTCTTTGGAGGCACTTCAATATCAGATCAATTACTTGGTGTTATTAAAGTGGATAAAGAAATTACACCCGCTGAAGCCCTAAGCATGACAAGATCATCCCTT
>DATNFP010000164.1:0-21783 GCA_035606335.1 Flavipsychrobacter sp.
AGCACCTGCTACCAGTCATACCGCAATCAATTTTATGGGTTGCTATGCGGCTATACATGGATTGAAACAGGCTTCGGATATTATACAATCGCAGCCGGGAGCAAATGTGTTAGTTGTATGTACCGAATTATGTACCCTTCATTTCCAAAAGACATTTGATGAGGAGTCTATTTCTGCCCCTTTATTGTTTTCGGATGGATCGGCTGCGGTATTAGTAACAGGAAATGATAGTCCACATAACGGATTACGATTAGATAGCTTTTATTCAGAAGTATTGAAAGAAGCAAAAGATGCAATGTCGTGGAATCTGTCATCGAATGGATTTATCATGACTTTATCGGCAGAAGTGCCGGAATTATTTAAACATGATATTGTACCATTAAAGCAAAGAGCCATAGCACGCGCAGGATATGAACCGGATTCAATAAAGCATTGGTGCATACATCCAGGGGGGAAAAGGATATTAGAAGCTATATGCGCAGGGTTACAATTAGAAAAAGAAGATGTTTGTTATTCTTATGAGATATTGAAAAGATATGGGAACATGTCCTCACCTACTATATTATTTGTGCTTAAGGAAATGTGGAAGAAGCTAATGAGTGATGAGGGTTCCCATATTTTTGGTGCAGCTTTTGGTCCGGGCCTCACGATGGAAAGTATGATAATGACCGTAGCATGAGCATGCACCAGCGGTCATACGAGAAAGAACTACTTGATGGCGATAATGTACCATTCGCAGATATTTTGCGGAACATGCAGGAATTGGATACAATCAATACATTGTTAGGGGGCCACGCGATAACCTGTAAGGGAGTAGATTTTTTTTTGAAGAAAAATAATGGATCAGACAGGCCGATATCTATAGTGGAAATAGGCTGCGGGGGCGGAGATAATCTTTTTGCTATACATCGGTTCCTGGAGAAAAAGAACATTCCTTCTGAGATCACCGGCATTGATATAAAACAGGAATGTATTGATACTGCAAGGCAGCAAAGCAAAATCAAAGCGGTATGGATATGTAGTGATTACAGGGATGCAGCCTGGAAAGAACATAAGCCTGATATTATTTTCTCATCATTATTCTGCCATCATTTTACAAATGAAGAACTTGCAGAACAATTACAATGGCTGAAAGTGAACAGCAAAATGGGCTTTTTTATCAACGACCTGCAACGCCATCCACTTGCTTATCAGTCTATAAAAATACTTACGCGACTTTTCTCTAAATCTTATCTTGTGAAGAATGATGCACCATTATCGGTGAAGAGAGGCTTCGTAAGAAAAGATTGGGAGAATATCCTTGGTAAAGCAAACATATCTTTCTATCATCTTAGCTGGCAATGGGCATTTCGCTACCTGCTTTGTGTACCTAATGAATAACGCACACATATATGATGTCGCAATAATTGGCGGTGGGCTTGCCGGCCTATCTTTGGCAATACAGTTAAAGAAGAAGGATCATAATGTGCTTGTGTTGGAAAAAGAAGGTTACCCAAGGCATAAAGTATGTGGTGAATATATCAGCATGGAAAGCAAACCTTTCCTTGAGGAATTAGGATTGCCAGTGAGCCAAATGAAACTACCAGTAATAAACAAGCTCAAGGTAACAGATGTAAAAGGATTTGAATTAAACGCACCGTTACCACAGGGAGGTTTTGGAATAAGCAGATATAAACTGGATGCATCATTAGCCAAAATAGCCGAGGAGAATAGGGTAACATTAATGACTAAAACGAGAGTAGAACAGGTACAATTTGAAAATGAAGAATTTACCATTAAGGCAAATAATCAATCGTTTGCTGCAAAAGTAGTTTGCGGGGCATGGGGCAAGCGAAGTAATATAGATGTGAAATGGCAACGAAATTTTACCAAAGAGAAAAAAAAATCGCTAAATAATTACATCGGTATTAAATATCATATCCAATACGATTGGCCTGATGATCTGATCGCGCTACATAATTTCAGCAACGGATATTGTGGTATCTCAAAAGTAGAAGATGGCAAGTGCTGTCTTTGCTATTTGACCAATGCTGCCAACCTGCAAAAGAACGGAAACAACATAAAAAAGATGGAGCAAAATGTATTAATGAGAAATCCTCATTTGAAGGATATTTTTGCTAAAGCAACTTTTTTATATGAAGAACCATTAGTGATCTCACAAATCAGCTTTCAGGAAAAAGAACAGGTACAAGAGCATGTGCTGCTTACCGGAGACACCGCAGGATTAATAACACCATTATGTGGCAATGGTATGAGCATGGCTTTTCACTCTTCGAAAATTGCTTTTCAGGAGATAGATAATTTTTTAGCCGGACGTATCAGCAGGATGCAAATGGAGGAAAATTATAAGCGCAACTGGAGAAAAAACTTTTCAACCAGATTAACAGCTGGAAGGGTATTACAAAGCAATTTCGGGAAAGATATTCTTACCACTCTTTTTTTAAAGACAGTCAACCGCTTGCCTTTTATACAAAAACGATTGATCGAGGCTACTTCCGGAAAGCCGTTTTGAGCCATAAATTCAATTTGATCGCCGCAAAAGTTAATTATAAAATAACACTGCCATTTGCTATATTGTATAGGATATTTGGGGGAATTAAAATATATATTACCCATGGACAAAAGCAATAATTATGTAGCACTTGTGACCGGCAGTACCGGGGGTCTTGGAACCGCTATGTGTAAAAGACTTTCAGATGACGGCTATCATGTTGTAGCCAATTATAACAGCGCCGAAAAAGCAGCGCAGTGGAAGGAGAAAATGAAGGCTGAAGGTTATGAATTTGAAATGTACCAGGCAGATGTAAGCGATTATGATTCCGTAGAAAAAATGGTGTGGCAAATAGAAAGTGAAATAGGCGAGATAGATGTGCTCGTAAACAATGCAGGCATTACAAGAGATGGGCAATTCAGAAAAATGACAAAAGAGAATTGGGATGCAGTGCTCAAGACGAACTTATACAGTGTATTTAACTGTACGCGTAATGTAATCAATCAAATGATAGAGCGACAATACGGCCGTATCATAAATATATCTTCAGTGAATGGCCAGCGGGGACAATTTGGACAAGCAAACTACTCTGCTGCAAAAGCAGGTATGCATGGCTTTACAAAAACCCTTGCAATGGAAGTGGCAAGAAAAGGCATTACCGTAAATACTATTTCACCAGGATACATCGCCACAGATATGGTAATGGCAGTGCCTGAAGATATAAGAAACAAGATAGTTGCAGAAATACCCATAGGAAGACTTGGCGGCACAGAAGAGATCGCACATCTTGTGTCTTTTCTTGCTTCACGCGAAGCAAGCTTTATCACCGGAGCTAATTACGCGATCAACGGTGGCCAGCATGTGTATTAAACAATAAGGAATGGAGCAACCAGAGCATTTATCGCAAAACCAATCTAACAAAGAATTTACGCCCGTAGGCTCAAAAAATGAAGCTGTATTCCTCGAAGGCCCTCATTCAAGATGGAAAGAGCTTACTTTTCTTTTTGATGTAATGAGAGAGTTTTTTTACGGATTGAGAAAGCTGCATTTTGTGGGGCCATGTGTTACAGTGTTTGGTTCGGCACGCTTTACAGAGGCAAATCCCTATTATAAAATAGCCGAACAAATAGGAGGGAAAATAGCATCTCTCGGATTTACTGTAATGACGGGAGGTGGTCCCGGGGTTATGGAAGCGGCAAATAAAGGGGCGAAAGAGGCTGGTGGACATTCCGTAGGCTGCAATATTGTTTTGCCTAAAGAGCAAAAGCCCAATAAATATCTAGACAAATGGATAGATATTGACTACTTCTTTATCCGCAAAACATTGCTTACCAAATATTCTTATGCCTTTGTGGTAATGCCGGGTGGCTATGGTACGATGGACGAATTTTTTGAAGCAATAACGATGATACAAACAGGTAAGTTCCAGCGATTTCCTGTTGTGCTGTTTGGAAAAGAATTTCACGAAGAATTGTATCAGTATATGCAGCGAATGGCAAGAGAAAAAACCATTAGTCCCGAGGACCTTCAATTGTTTTTATATACAGATTCCGTAGACGAAGCAATTGCTCACATAAAAAAGAATGCAATAGAAGGATTTGGGCTAAAGAAACGTACACACATCAAATTATAAGAATAGCACGAGAGATAAGCTCAAAGCCCTTGAGAATTTAAATAATGACTTTATTTTGTACACAAGTAGCAAAGTGAAAGCTAACGGATTATTGATAGGAAAAATAACTACCCAATGAGTGAAACACCGATAACTCCAAATGAAGTATTGGAAAGAATGCTAGCCCATGACAAATTTACCGCATGGTTAGAATTAAAAATTGATGAAATAGGATCAGGATATTGTAAGCTACATTATACTGTGAGAGAAGACATGCTCAATGGATTTTCCAATATGCATGGAGGCATTTTGTTTTCAGCATCAGATTCTGCTCTTGCATTTGCGTGCAACTCACACGGCAGACTTTCGGTGGCACTGGATGTTACCATTTCTTTTTTAAGACGGGCTGAAATTGGCGAGACACTTACTGTAGAAGCCAAAGAAATGTATTTAGGAAATAAGACCGGGGTTTATGATATAAGGACAATAAATGAACAAGGGGAACTGGTTGCATTCTTTAAAGGAACTACCTATAGAACAATGAAAGAAGTAGAGAGATTGCAACGATAAATTATTTTAATTAGGGCAGCAAGCCGTTACGGCATTATTACCGACTATACAAATTATCATGCTGCCGTAACATTTCGCGTTACATATTGGTATTGCAAAACCCGGTTTCTTATATATCAGTATCTTTAGCCTGAAATAATAATGCAATAAATTTACTATTGCATAATACTAATCTAAAATGTTTTAAAATATAGATATGTTTTCACGGTTGTTCGGGTCTAAAGAAAAGAAGAATGTTACTCCACAAAATAATGAAGATGCACCTGATTGGTCGTTTCTTGCAACTGATATACACTCCCATTATATACCGGGCATTGATGATGGCGCTCAAACAATAGAAGATAGCATAGAACTGGTATTAGCAATGAAGCAATTGGGTTTTAAAAGTCTTGTAACTACACCCCATGTGAAATATGACCATTTTCCAAACACTACTGAAACAATTACTACAGGATTACAAGTGTTGAAAAATGGACTAAGTGAAAGAGGTATTGATATGCCTATAAAGGCAGCGGCAGAATATTATATCGATGATTACTTCATGCGATTGTTACAAAGTGAGCCATTGCTTACTATAAATGAAAATGAAGTGCTGGTAGAATTGTCTTTCCTTTTTGAGCCAGTAAAATTGCACGAGACATTATTTAAAATACAATCATTAGGATATCGCCCCATTCTTGCACACCCTGAGCGTTATGCCTTTTATCATAGCAAACCAGACATATACAGAGAACTAAAAGACAAAGGATGCCTGTTGCAATTAAATTCGCTTTCGCTGACGGGATATTATGGAAAACCCGTAAAACAAATTGCAGATATGCTGCTGGAGCAAAAATTGTACGACTATGCAGGATCGGATATGCACCATATAAAACACGCAGAAACGCTGAGAAAAATGATGGATTCAAGATCGTTTGCGAAGATGCAGCAATACCCTTTTAAAAACTCAAAAATTAAAGTTGCATAGGCTGAAAATAAAATTTTTATGAGTGAAGATCTGCAATACCCGATAGGACGTTTTGAGCGCCCGGAGAAATACACACCAGAGAATGCGAAAGAGTGGATAGCTTCTATAGAAGCTTTGCCAAGTTGGCTGGATGTATGTATTGAGAACCTGGACGAAGCACAGATACACACGCCCTACCGACCGGGAGGATGGACCGTGCAGCAGGTGATACACCATATAGCAGATAGCCACATGAACGCGTATATAAGATTTAAGCTCGCACTTACCGAGGATAATCCAATCGTGAAACCTTATGATGAAAACTTATGGGCTGTATTGCCTGATGTAGAAGTTGTGCCAGTAAATGTTTCAGTTACCTTACTTCATGCCATGCACCGCAGATGGGTAGCATTGCTGAAAAGTATGCAACCAGCAGACTGGGGAAAAACTTATTATCATCCTGAATCGAAACAGAACGTTCCTTTGTGGCATGTGGGCGCAATGTATGCCTGGCATGGGCGACATCATATGGAGCATGTAAAACAACTGCGGGAGCGGATGGGCTGGTAGTTATTTATCGCCTTTTATTTTATTCCAGGTATCGTATAAAGATTCTTGTGAAGGACGGTTATCGGGAATTTCACTGAGAGGCTGGCATTGGATGAGGCTATCGAAACAATCCTTTGGCAATGTCTGGTATAAGTGTGTGCCTTTTGTTTTCCATGCTATCATTTCATCGCTTACTTCTTTTATTATTCTTCCAGGATTCCCAACGACCAAAGAACGAGCAGGTATCTTAGTTGTGGCACTAATAAATGACATCGCACCAACGATGCACTCATCCCCAATCTCTACTTCGTCCATAATAACAGAATTCATGCCTATCATTACATTGCGACCAATAGTTGCGCCATGTATGATAGCACCATGACCTATGTGAGCAGATTCCTTCAATAATACTGTGACACCAGGGAACATGTGTATTGTACAGTTTTCCTGGATATTGCACCCGTCTTCTATCACTATACCTCCCCAATCACCACGTAAGGCAGCACCCGGCCCTATATAAACATCTTTGCCAATAATGACATTACCAGTCACCGCTGCCAGCGGGTGAACAAAAGATGAGGGATGCACCACAGGAATAAATCCTTTGAATGAATAAAACATTACCTCAAAAGTAAACAGATGAAAGCAAAAGGGAAAGCTACTTGTATTTCTTATGGAACAGGGTCGTAACCACTTTTACCCCAGGGGTGGCAGGAAAGAAAACGTTTAAAAGCAAGCCAGCCCCCTTTGAATGGACCATATTTCTTTATAGCTTCCAAGCCGTAGGCGCTGCATGTAGGTGTATAACGACATTTGGCCCCCAAGAATGGAGATATAGCCCCCTGGTATATGCGTATGAGGCCAACAAATATGTAAGTCAATATTTTACGCATGTTCTGTAGAAGCGGCAACTTGTATGAGTCGCTCGATACCCTTTACCACCATTTCCTGCACCTTTTTGTAGTCAGGCATGGCAGTATCTGTAAAAATAAGAAATAAATGCAGGTGACTCTGTGACGGTATGGCGGGATATAACAAATGTTTATGAAGACGCCATGCTTCCCGCATCAACCGCATAATGCGATGCCTGTGTACGGAGCTGCGGAATTTCTTTTTGGGAACAGAAAAACCTACCCGCACGGGAGAAAACTCGGCGCCACGCTCTACAACATTATAGATAAACTTTCCCGGAAAAACAGAAAACGCTTTCCCGGTATGGAAAAGCGTATCAATATGTTGCTCGCGCTTCAGCCGCTCGTATGCTCTGAAAGTATAACGAATGGCAAAATGATTTTAAAAGTTATTTAAGGCGGCTTTCGTCTGACACTGTCAGCTTATGACGTCCTTTTTTGCGGCGAGATGCCAATACTTTACGGCCATTTGCCGTTTCCATACGCTTACGGAAACCATGAACTGTCTTACGGCGGCGGCGGTGCGGTTGATACGTACGTTTCATATTCTAATATTTTGCCCTTTTTACAAGGGGATATAACTTTCTTTGTAAAGGAGTGCAAAGGTAAAATATAAATTTAAAGCTGCAAAATTATTTCACAGAAGATGTTGCTTCTTTTGATGCCTGGGCCAGTTCACGGATCAATCCAGGGTCACGCTCTATGGCATTGCCTACGACTATCATATTAGTTCCCGCTTTGCAGTTTGCATATACCTTTTCGGGAGTGTGAATGCCCCCGCCAATAAATAGTGGTATCGTAGTATGTGAGCTTACCTTACTTATCATTTCATCAGTTATAGGAGTTTTAGCACCGCTGCCGGCATCCATATAAAGTATATGTTTTCCCTGCATCTCACCTGCCCATGCGGTACATAATGCCACCTCCGGTTTATTAGCAGGTATAGGGGCAGAATTGCTCATGTAGGAAACCGTAGTCGGTACCCCTCCATCAATTACCATATATCCCGTGGATATTATTTCTAACCCGCTGCTTCTGACAACCGGGGCAGATACCACATGCTGACCTATTAATAGCTCAGCATTGCGGCCAGATATTAAAGAAAGATACAATAAGGCATCTGCATAGGGAGTAACCTGCGCAGGGCTGCCGGGAAAAAGTATTACCGGAATATCACTTTCAGCCTTAAATGCCTGGATACAATTTTCTAATTGATTGGCTACAAGGAGACTACCACCCATTAGTACATAGTCGACAAGGGCCTCATTACATAATTCTGCCATATATTGCATATCAGTGGCAGCTACTTTATCCGGATCGATCAATACAGCAAAACCACTCTTTCCCTGTTTTTTGCGATCGCAGAGATCTTGATAAATTTTACCTATAGCCATAATACATTTCTACAATACCGATACAAAAATGGGGAATTAATTGATATTAGCCTAAATCTTAAGCCTAATTACCTTTTTTTAATTCATCTCTTATCTCCATTAATAGCTTATCAGTGGAAGATGGACCTGCAGCCGCTGCTTCTTCATTCTTTTTAAGGCTATTGAATAATTTTACAAACAAAAATATAGAAAAAGCTATAATAAGAAAATTTACTATAGTCTGAATAAAATCACCGTAAGCGAAAACGTTAGCTCCAGCGGCTTTTGCCTGCCCCAAAGAAGAGTACACATCCCCTGGTTTTGCAGGTCTTAAAACGTAAAACTTATCAGTAAATAACTGGCCTTTACCTGTTATGACACCTACCAGCGGCATGATGACATCATCGACCAATGCAGTAACGATTTTACCAAAAGCAGCACCAATAATGACACCAACGGCCAGATCTACAACATTGCCCTTTAAGGCAAATGATTTAAAGTCGTTAAGAACTCCCATATCATTTTTTTTTAAACTTAGTAAAATTTACTCTTTTGCCATAATTATTATCCTTCGATGACTTACTGTTAACCTTATTTTAATTAATTAAAAATAAAAATATATACTATGGAAACTTTTTTTGTGAAAAATGTTTCCATAGTTTTGTACGGAATTTATGGATCAGTTAACTAAAATACTCAGTGCTTCCGTTGAATTGTTTCGCCAATATGGCTTCAAAACAATCACAATGGATGATATCGCAAGAAGAGGGGGTATTTCTAAAAAAACACTTTACCAACATTTTGCGAATAAAAGTGAAATAGTAAATGAATCAGTGCTATGGTACAAGAAGCATATGACTGAAAATTGCGAAGTACTGATCCATGGTAGTGAAAATGCTATTGAGGCAATGGTACGAATGCTTGCATTTATGGATCAAATGTACAAGCAAATAAACCCGATGGCAATGTTTGAAATGCAACGTTTCTATCCTGAAGCGTATAATACATTCCGTGAGCAATTGCAGGCGAAGGATGTGGGCATGATGCGCGACAATATTTTGCAGGGCATAAGTGAAGGACTATACCGTCCCGAAATAAACGCAGATATATTAGCAAAATATCGGCTGGAAACATCACTAATGATATTACAGCCTAACCTATTAGTGAATGAACGTGACGACTTGCTGTCGGTGGGAATAGAAATAGGAGAACATTTTTTATACGGCATGATGACCGAGAAAGGAGTAAAACTTTATCATAAATACAAAGAAAAATACCTAAAGCAAGTATCAAAAATATGAGACAAATCTTTTTATCACTGGCTTTTATCACTTGTGGAATTTTTACATTAACTCAAAAAGTTAATGCACAGGGTGATGGGAACCCAGTGCCACTGAGCCTGGACGATTGTATGAATTATGCGTTGAAGCATAATTACGCTATAAAGAATTCTAAACTGGATGTAAAAATCCAACAAGCACAGAATAATGAAATAACTGCCGCTGCATATCCCCGCATAAGCGGCAAGGCGGAGCTGGATGACTATGTTAATCCGTCAAAGACATTCTTTCCAACTGGACAATTCGGCGAGATCATAGGTTCTTTTATCCCTGGAGCTCCTGCTCCGCCACCAGGTGCAGCTGACCAGTATACAGCAATTCAGATAAGCCCAAAATATGCAGGTAGCTTTGGTTTAAGTGGCTCCCAGACGTTGTTTGATGGAACCGTATTGGTTGCCTTGCAGGCAAGGAATACAGTAATGGAACTGTCCAGACAAAATGGCGAGGTAACGGAAGAAAATGTACGCTATAATATTACCAAAGCCTATGGTGCATTGGTAATAGCATACCGTCAATACAACATTATCAGCTCTTCTCTAAAATATGCGCGTGATAGGTATCATGACCTGGAAGTGACTCAACAGAACGGCATGGCGGAAAAAATAGATGTAGAACGCAGCAGTGTACAGATAACCAACCTGGCCACGGATAGCATAAGTATTGGCAACATGCTTGTATTATCAGAAGCAGCGCTGAAATACAATATTGGCATGGATATAAATACTCCTATCGTCCTTACTGATACCAATCTGGAGGAGCGCAAACAAGCAGCTTTGGAATTGCTGAATGAGGAAAAAGATTATAATCGAGTACCAGAATACAGCCTACTTAAAACACAGTTACAGGCTGATGAATATAACCTGAAACGTTACAAACTGGCAGGACTTCCGACACTGTCCATATTTGGAAACGCCGGTTACAACTATGCATCAAACGACATCCATCAAATGTTTTTAGGGCCCAATTACCTGTTCAGTTTTCTAACTGGGTTACAGCTTAATGTACCAATATTTAATGGTTTTATGCGTACCAATCAGGTAGAGGAAGCGAGATTAAATATTGAAAAAGTAAAGAACAATATTGATAATGAAAAACTCACAATAGATTTCCAGGAAACACAGGCACGCACATCGCTACGCAATTCTGTTCTGCAAGCGCAAAGCCAAAATCGTAATCTGGCAATAGCAAGTGATGTACTTGATCTGGCACAGAAAAAGTATAAAGCTGGTGTAGGCAGTAACCTGGAGGTAACAAATGCTCAAACTGACCAGCTTACAGCACAAAACAATTATTTCAATGCATTACTTAACGTAATCAACGCTGAGGCAGACCTTAAAAAAGCTTTAGGATTATTAAAAAACAATTAAACCAAAACTTACATTAAATTATATAGCATGAGACGCACAGCATATTTATTATTAATACCAATCTTCATCCTGGCATCGTGTGGTGGTAGCGGAAAAAAAGCTAACCAGTCGAACGCCAAAAATGAAGCGGAATTAGCTAAGCTGAAAAAAGAACGTTCTGATATAGACCAGAAAATAAAAGCGCTGGAACAGAAAACCGGTGATACCACCAAGAAAACAACTCCTGTATCTATACAGGAAGTACAACCTACAGATTTTGTTGCCACAGTGAATATTCAATCACAAATAACAGGCGACCAAAATGTTTATGCAGCCGCACAAGTACTTGGTACTGTAAAAGATGTTCTTGTACATCCTGGTCAACATGTATCAAAAGGCCAGGTATTGGCTACTCTGGATGCAGCGAATTTGGATCAACAAATAGAGACACAACAAGCCAGGATTAACTTTGCTAAAACCATGTATGAAAAGCAGCAAAACCTTTGGTCACAGAATATTGGTACTCAGGTACAATTACTACAAGCAAAAGCTAATTATGACGACGCCAGGTTACAAAAATCAGCGTTAGTTGCACAGAAAGATATGTATAGAATTGTCGCACCTGTCTCAGGGGTGATAGATCAGGTAAATGTTAAAGTAGGAGATGCTTCAAGTCCAGGCGCAGCAAGCATCCGCGTTGTAAATACTGATAACCTAAAGGCTGAAGCTAACCTTGGTGAAAATTACCTCGGCAAAGTGAACACAGGAAATCCGGTAACTATCGTGTTTCCTGATCTGAACGACTCTATAAAGACAAGACTTACTTATGTCGCAAAAGCAGTTGATCCAAGCTCACGTGCCTTTCTTGCACAGGTGATGTTAGGCAACAACAGCAAGCTGCATCCTAATATGTCATGTATTATGAAGATCGCGAATTATGAAGATAAACACGCGCTGGTAGTACCATTATCCATTATCCAGAAAACGAGCAAAGGAGATATGGTATATACCACTGATGGAACTACTGCAAAAGCAGTGTATGTAACAACGGGAGCTAACTCTAACGGACAAGTAGAAATATTATCAGGACTGAATGCAGGCGACAAAATAATTACGACAGGTTTTGAAAATCTCGATAATGGCGATCCGGTAACCATTCAGCAATAATGTAGTTGAAAGTAGAAATATAAACAACATGAAAGACACTTTTAAGGAGTTTAAGCCGTCGAGCTGGGCGATAGATCATCGGACAGCGATATATATCATTACTATTATCATCACCTTAGCAGGTTTGATGACCTATCTGAATTTGCCTAAGGAGCAGTTTCCTGAAATAAAGATCCCGCAGATCATTGTGCAGACTTATTTCCCAGGGACTTCTCCGGAGAACATGGAAAATCTTGTTACCAAACAAATAGAAAAGCAGGTAAAAAATCTCACCGGCATCAAAAAAGTAACAAGTAATTCTTTCCAGGATTACTCAGTGGTGATCGCAGAGTTTAATACAGGTGTTCAGATAGATAAAGCAAAGCAAGATGTAAAAGATGCGGTAGATAAGGCAAAGACAGATCTGCCTAAAAATCTACCTAATCAGCCTGAAGTAAAGGACATAGACCTCTCTGAATTCCCCATTCTGAATGTAAACATTTCAGGTAACTATGATCTGAACAGGCTAAAGAAATACGCAGACCGCATTAAGGATAATATTGAGGCGATGAAAGAAATAAAGCGTGTGGATATTGTGGGTGCGCTTGATAGAGAAATCCAGATAAATGTGGACTTGTATAAAATGCAGGCTGCGGGGCTTACATTCGGTGATATACAGAACACAGTATCGGCAGAAAATATTTCAGCAACTGCGGGACAAGTTTCAATGGATAACCAGAAACGTATCCTGAGTGTGAAAGGTGAATTTAAAAATGCCGCACAGATTGGTAATGTGATAGTAAGAAACCAGCAGGGCAAGGCCATATATCTCCGTGATATAGCACAAGTTGTAGACAGCTTCCAGGAACAAAAAAGCTATGCACGCCTTGATAATAAAAACGTTATTACACTCAACGTGATAAAGGCTAAGGGAGAAAATCTTATTGCTGCATCGGATAAGATACAAAAGCTTATTGTTACCATGCAGGCATCAGAATTGCCGAAGGACCTGCATATAGTTGTAACAGGAGACCAATCTGAAAAGACACGCTCTACACTTACTGATTTGATCAACACTATCATCATTGGGTTTGTATTGGTTACGATCATACTCATGTTCTTTATGGGTGTAACTAATGCCCTGTTTGTAGCTATGTCTGTGCCCTTATCGTGTGCTATAGCATTCATGTTCATGCCAGCAATAGGTTTCACACTTAATATGATCGTATTGTTTTCATTCCTGCTAGCCCTGGGTATAGTGGTAGATGATGCGATAGTGGTGATAGAGAATACGCATCGCATTTTTGATAATGGTAAAATCCCGATTGACAAGGCAGCGAAGTATGCGACAGGGGAAGTGTTCCTGCCTGTATTATCAGGTACAGCTACTACGCTAATGCCATTCGTGCCATTAGCTTTCTGGCCGGGCGTGATAGGTAGTTTCTTATTCTATCTTCCAATCACACTTATCATTACTTTGCTGGCCTCGCTTTTCGTGGCATATATCATTAACCCTGTGTTTGCCGTTTCATTTATGAAACCGCATAAAGATGAAGAGCATAATTCCAGGCCCAGATTTACTAAAAGAGACAGAGTGCTTGCTATCATTTTCGGAGCCATTGCTTTGATATGCTACCTGGGGCATGCTATCGGTGTGGCTAACTTTGTTATTTTCATTTACCTGTTCATATTGCTGGAGAAATATGTGCTTGCCAAAATGATCCGCACATTCCAGACCAAGACATGGCCAGCTTTCCAAAACTGGTATACTAAATGGCTGAAGCGTGCATTGCTAAATCCCGGCAAAGTAATGCTACTCACTTTGGGAGTTACTATTCTGGCGTTTGTATTGTTTGCAGTTCATGGGCCTAAAGTCGTATTCTTCCCTGAATCCGAGCCTAACTTTACTTATGTTTATCTTAACCTGCCTGTTGGCACTGACCAGATATATACTAATGAAGTGTTGGGAAAACTGGAAACAAGAGTTGACAGTGCACTTGGCATAGATCTGAAAACAGGCAAAACCAACCCGATAGTAAAATCCGTCATCTCTACTGTGACCGTAGATGCAGTGGACCCAAGCACAAATGAAATTGGTGATTTCCCCAACAAAGGAAGAATTGCCGTAGCATATGTAGAATTCTCACAACGCAACGGACAATCTACCACCGCCTACATGGAAAAAATACGGGCCGCTGTGAAAGGTATCCCAGGCGCCGAAGTAACAGTGGATAAAGAAGGTAACGGACCGCCATTACCAAAGCCAATCGTGATAGAAATAACCGGCGATAACCTGGACACACTGGTAAGCACATCAGAAAGATTGAAGCGCTACCTGGATGATAAACAAATAGGTGGTGTGGAAGAATTGCGTAGTGACTTCCAGGCAAAAAATCCTGAAATAATATTTGACCTTGATCGTGAAAGAATGAATACCGAAGGTATTACCACGGGTACAGTAGTAAATAATCTTCGTACTGCTGTATTCGGAACGGAAATATCCCGTTTCCGTGATCAGAATGATGATTATCCTATTACGCTCCGCCTGCTTGGTACACAAAGACAAGATATCAATGCGGTACGCAACATGCCTATCATATTCCGCGATATGGGCATGGGGGGAATTGTCCGCACTGTTCCTATCAGCGCTTTTGCTGATGTGCGTTATGCAACTACCTATGGCGGTATCAAACGTAAAAATGAAAAACGTATCATCAGTCTTTCATCCAACGTGCTAAGCAGCTACAACCCAAATGAAACGGTAGCAGCAGTGCAGAGTGAACTTAATAATTTTAAAGCACCTGCAGGTATTAGCATCCGTATGGGAGGGCAGCAGGAAGACCAGGCGGAAACATCAGCCTTCCTCGGCAAGGCTTTCGGGATCTCGATAGCACTTATTTTCTTAATTCTTGTATTGCTGTTCAATTCTTTCAGCAAAACGGTAATCATATTAAGCGAGGTAGTGTTCAGCCTTATAGGTGTGTTCCTTGGTATGGGCATATTCAAAACACCATTCTCGATAGTAATGAGTGGTATGGGTATAGTAGCGCTTATCGGGGTGGTTGTGCGAAATGGTATCCTGCTGGTGGAATTTACTGACCTGATGCTGGCTGGTGGCATGAAACCAATGGATGCACTCGCGGAAGGTGGCCGTACACGTATGACACCCGTGATACTCACAGCCATCGCCGCCATATTAGGATTGATACCATTAGCTGTAGGTCTGAATATAGATTTCGCTTCACTATTCACTCATCTTAACCCGCATATATTCTTTGGTGGGGATAGCACGTCATTCTGGGCTCCGCTGGCGTGGGCTATGATCTATGGCTTAACCTTTGCCACATTCCTTACCCTGATCCTCGTACCGGTGCTTTACTTATTAAGCATGCGCTTTAAAGCCTGGGTGAAAAGACAAACCAATAAAGTAAAGGGATCTATAAACGAACCTAAAGCAGTATTACAGGAGTCTGAAGCATAGTTTCCATCATATATATACACATCTGAAAAGGGACGCTCTGTGGCGTCCCTTTTTATTTTATAAAAATATAATTAGCTTTTTAGTGTGCTGTCTGCTTCTCTTTAATTATTCCCAATTCTTTGCCTATTTTGGTAAATGCAGCTATAGCCTTATCAAGATGGTGGCGCTCATGCCCTGCTGAAATCTGTACACGAATACGTGCCTGCCCTTTAGGGACCACAGGGTAAAAGAAGCCTGTTACATATATGCCTTCCTGCAATAAACGTTCGGCAAGCTTTTGAGCGAGCACTGCTTCATACAGCATAATAGGCACAATAGGATGTGTACCAGATTTTATATCAAAACCGGCTTCAGTCATTTTATTGCGGAAATAGATTGTGTTATCTTCAAGTTTATCGCGCAATGCTGTTGTCTCACTAATCATATCCAAAACAGCAATAGAAGCGCCGACTATGGCAGGAGCTAATGAATTGGAAAATCAATAAGGCCGGCTACGCTGGCGGAGCATTTCAACAATTTCTTTTTTGCCACTGGTAAAACCACCAGAAGCACCACCTAATGCTTTGCCTAATGTACCTGTGATGATGTCTATCCGTCCCATTACACCACAAAGCTCATGCACCCCACGACCCGTTTTGCCCATGAATCCTGAAGAGTGACTCTCATCTATCATCACCAAAGCGTCATACTTATCCGCGAGGTCGCATATTTTATCTAATTGGGCAATAGTGCCATCCATTGAAAAAACAGAGTCGGTAACTATAACACGGCTGCGTGCATCGGCCTGAGCCTTTAGCTGTGCCTCAAGATCGGCCATATTATTGTGCTTATATCTTGCACGACGAGCTTTACACAAACGTACCCCATCAATTATAGATGCGTGATTCAATTCATCAGAAATGATTGCATCATCTTCACCAAATAATGGTTCAAAAACACCGCCATTTGCATCAAAACATGCCACATATAATATAGTATCTTCAGTGCCTAAAAATTTGGCTATTTTCTCTTCAAGCTCTTTATGTATATCCTGAGTACCGCAAATAAAACGTACAGAACTCATACCGTACCCACGGCGATCTATCGTATGATGTGCGGCCTCTATAACTTTAGGATGAGATGAGAGCCCGAGATAATTGTTTGCACAAAAATTTAATACAGTCTTACCACCTACTTTTATTTCCGCACCTTGTTCTGATTCAATTATACGTTCGTTCTTATATAAACCTGCGTCCTTAATATCCTCTAATTCTTTCTGCAGACGCTGATAAAATGATTTACTGGCCATATTTCAGATTTTGAGACAAAATAAACACAATCAAGGCATTTATTCCGCAAATAATTTATGTTTTAATCTATTTAAGGCACCGCAACAAGCTATCATAAAGTATTGTCAAAAAAATAAATGAATCAACAATTTGCAAGTTGTATGGTTTAATTTTGCATGCTATAATTTTTTCGACTTGCGATATTTCATCTTAGTAATTTTATTATTCCGGGTTTTTATCGCAGATGCCCAAACATTAACAGGCGTGGTCATTGACGTGGAAACCGGCAAGCCACTATTCCCGGTTACAGTTGTGAACCTTAATTCAAAGGCAACTGTTTATACGGATGACAAAGGGCAATATGCAATAAACGCCAAAACAGGCGATGTCGTTAGCTTCAGCTACATTGGCTATAATGCCACTCAATATATTACTCCACCATCTGTGTCTGTAAGCACCCTGAGGGTAAGGATGGTGCCAATAAATGTGCAGCTTAACGAATTTACCTTGAAGCGGGGATATACCCCCTATCAAAAAGACTCGGCAGAACGTGCGCAAACGTATCAGAAAGAGCTTGTTCAACCTAACCGAAATGTGACTGTGGGTTTTAACAATGGTGTGGCAATTAATGGCCCCATAAGCTTTCTTGCAAGCAAACTGGGAGCAGGAGATAAGGAAAAGAAGAAGTTCAGAAAGGATTATAAGATGTGGGAACAAAACAGATTTATTGATACACGTTATACACCTGAACTTGTAACATCATTGACAGGTTTTTCAGGAGATACACTTGCCACATTTATGAACTCATACCCTATGGAATATGATTTTGCCCGCGCAGCAAGTGACCTGGAAATAAAAATGTGGATCCGCCATAATTATAAAGAATACCTCAATAAGATAAAGCAACCTACGGAGCCGATTGTAAAAACGACAAATTGATCCAATTTTGTCTAACTTAGAGAAAAATCAATAATGGTTCCTCAATGGCAATCAGGTATCGTTAAACGAATTGAGCCAGCTACATACAATACTAACCGCTATTGGATAGAATTGCCTGAAGTGCAGTCTTTTGATTTTAAACCGGGACAATTTGTTACACTTGATATGCCTATACATGAGCAGCGCAATAAACGCTGGCGAAGCTATAGCATTGCTTCCATGCCCGATGGGAGCAACATTATAGAACTATTGATAGTATATGTAGAAGGCGGAGCAGCATCGAAATATATTTTTAGCGAAGTAAAAGAAGGCAGTGTGCTTACTTTGCGTGGACCGCAAGGTATGTTCACATTACCTGACCAGCTTGAAAAACATTTTTATCTCATCTGTACCGGAACAGGTATAGCTCCGTTTCGCAGCATGCTTCAGTATATGAATTTTCACAAGGTGCCTCACCACAAATTTCACCTGATATTTGGTTCCCGCACTCAAAAAGATCTGCTATATCACGAGGAAATGAAGGAATTGGAACGCACAATGGCATCATTTACTTATCATCCTACATTATCCCGTGAAGATTGGGAGGGAGCAAGAGGGTATGTACATGCCATATATGAGGACCTCTGCAATGAACACCAGCCTTCTTATTTTATGCTGTGCGGATGGCGTGCAATGATAGACGAAGCCAGGGAACGTATTGCAAAAATGGGATATGACAGAAAAGACATCCACCTGGAGCTATACGGATAGACTAACATACATTAATAGTTTATTTATTAATTCAACGATTAAACTTACACTGGCATACTCTTTTTACCTGAATAGCACTAATGTGCTGTTATGGATACCAACAAAAGAGTGATAATCGTATCGAACCGATTACCAATAAAAATTACTCATAAAGAAGGAGAAACCTCGTACCAACCCAGCGAGGGGGGGCTCGCTACAGGTCTTAACAGTATATATAAACAGCAGGGTAACATATGGATAGGATGGCCAGGGGGTATAGTAGAAGAAAAAAACAAGGAAAAAGTTATTAATGATTTGCAGCAGCAGAATTTATTTCCTGTATTTCTGTCAAAACAGGAAATAAATGATTACTATGAGGGCTTTTCAAACGAAACATTATGGCCTTTGTTCCATTATTTCCCCACATACAGCACGTATAATCCACAACACTGGGATATTTATAGAGATGTAAATCAAAAATTTGCTGATACGATATTAAAATTCGCAACTAAAGATGACATTATTTGGATACATGATTATCAATTAATGTTATTGCCGGAAATGGTAAGAAAGGTGATCCCGGAAGTGAGTATTGGCTTTTTTCAACATATTCCATTTCCTTCTTATGAAATATTCAGGATGATACCATGGAGGCAGGAATTGCTTAACGGTGTATTAGGAGCAGATGTTATAGGTTTTCATACATATGACGATGTACGTCACTTTCTCAGCGCTACCAACAGGATATTAAATACCAATGGCGTTGCCAATGAGCTGATGATCAACGACAGGATAATTGCCGTGGACGCATTTCCTATAAGCATTGATTATAAAAAATATAATCAACTGGCAGAAAGCAGTAATACCAGACGCAATGAGCGGAAGCTAAAACAGCTCATCAATCATAATAAATTAATTATTTCCATAGACCGACTGGATTATAGCAAGGGGATCATCCCCCGGTTGCAAGCTTATGATCTGCTATTGCAACGACATCCCGAACTACGAGGGAAAATAACACTGATACAGCTTGTGGTGCCATCAAGAGATAATGTACCCCAATACAAAGAGCTGAAAGAAGAAATGAACAGGATGATAAGCGATATAAACGGAAGGTATAGCACATTTAGCTGGCAGCCGATCCAACACTTTTATCGCTCATTTCCGATACATCTTTTATCGGCCCTTTATAAAACAGCAGATGTGGCATTGGTAACACCCATGCGTGATGGAATGAACCTGGTAAGCAAAGAATATGTAGCAAGCAGAATAGACCAAAAGGGAGTTTTAGTGCTTAGCGAAATGGCCGGTGCCGCGCGTGAGCTTTCAGACGCAATAATGGTGAATCCAAATGATATATGGGATTTTGCAGAGAAAATTTATACCTCACTGAACATGCCGGAGGATGAACAAAAACGCCGCATGATAACCATGCAGCAAACAGTTTCCAAGTTTGATATATTCAATTGGGTAAACAACTTTATGGATAAGCTAACAGAAATAAAAATGAAACAGCAAAATATGCTCACCAGAATAATCAGTTCATCCATCAGACAAAAAATAAGCATCCGTTATTACTACGGTATGAAGCGGCTTATATTTCTTGATTATGACGGAACGCTTGTGCCGTTTCAGAAACAAGTTGATGCGGCTGTTCCCGACGAGGAACTATTACATCTATTAACATTACTTAGCAGTGACCCGCACAACAAAATAGTAATAACAAGTGGCAGGGATTATCACACGCTGGATGCATGGCTCGGACACATACCGGTAGATATGATAGCTGAGCATGGAGCATGGTATAAAGAACAAGGCAAAATATGGCGCAGCCGCAGAGATCTAAGCGATGAATGGAAACAGGAAATCTACAGTGCACTGGATGTATATGCAAGAAGAACACCGGGTGCATTCATAGAAGAAAAAAGCTATTCGCTTGTATGGCATTACAGAAAAGCCGAAGCAGGATTAGGCAGGCTACGCGCACACGAGCTAATGGAAGATATAAGACATGTGGTGACTGATCGCGGATTGCAAATGCTGCAGGGTGATAAAGTAATTGAAATAAAAAATATGGCGATCAATAAAGGCAAAGCGGCCAAACGCTGGCTTGAAAAGGATAATTATGATTTTACTATGGCTATCGGTGATGACCATACTGATGAAGATACCTTTAAGGCTATGCCTGATGATGCCATTACCATTAAAGTAGGAAGCAATGCGTCGGCTGCCACTTATTTCCTTCACTCTTATAGAGAAGTAAGGGCATTGCTACAGGAAATGTGCCTATCAATATCATTTGAAAAGGAAGATCATAACCTGGAGCTATCTGAAGCATCTTAAATGATTTAGTACTATTCGTTTAATTTAGCAATTTAATACTGCTAAAATTAAACCTGATGGTTCTATACAATACAATTGGTGCAGGTTATAACACTACAAGGAATGCAGATCCATATATAACCAACCGCATATTCGAAATGCTCGAGCCGCGAACAGATGGAGTGTATCTGGATATTGGCTGCGGTACCGGTAATTATCTTAAAGCATTAACAGAAAAAGGATTGAACTTTTATGGAATTGATCCCTCTGAGGTGATGCTTAATGAAGCAAGAAAGAGTTGTGATAATGCTATTCTCATTCAGGGTACTTCTGAAAACATACCATTACCAGGTAGATTTTTTGATGGTGCGATTGCTATTCTCACTACCCACCACTGGAGTGATCTGCAAAAAGGACTTAAAGAATTGAACAGAGTACTGAAACCAGGAGCCAGAGCCGTATTTTTTACCTTTTCGCCTGAACAGATGATGGGCTATTGGCTACATCATTATTTTCCTAAAATGATAGAGAACTCAAGGCTGGTGGCGCCACCGGTAAGTGATATGATAGCCTACATCGGTAAAAGTGGCTTTGTCAATATAATACAGGAAAAATATTTTATACGGAAAGATCTACAAGACCATTTTCTTTATTCTAACAAACACAACCCCGCAATGTATTTGCTTCCGGAGATACGCATGGGTGCATCCGCTTTCAGAAACTTTACGACTCCTGAAGAGCTTGAAAAGGGATTAGCACA
>DATNFP010000165.1:0-11188 GCA_035606335.1 Flavipsychrobacter sp.
ATTGTTTTTAGTTTTGACTTTTTACTTTTGATTTCATTGTGAACTTACCGTTTTTCATAGCTCGCCGTTATCTGGTCAAACAAAAAGGCACATTTTCGTCTTTTATAATCAGGCTCGCTATTGTTGCTACTGCGCTCAGTGTAGCGGTAATGATCGTATCAGTAGCATTTATAACAGGATTCAAATACAGAGTAAAAGAAGAGCTTTTCAGCTTTTTAGGACATGTGCATGTCGCCATATACAACAACAACCCCATCAAAGATGTAACGCTGTCATCCTTTAAGGAAGACCCTAAAATGGTTTCTTACATCCGGCAAATACCGCATGTGGTGCAAGTAGCCCCCTATGCCGAAAGACCTGTAATTATTCACTCCAAAAGTGAAATGGAAGGGCTGGAATTAAAAGGGATTACGCGCGATTTTCGTTTTTTAAAAGGTATCTCATTTACAGGGAATAAAATAGATTATTCAGATACATCTTATTCAAAGCAAATATTATTATCAGAAGCAATTGCAAACAAGCTGGATGTGTCTATCGGAGATACTCTTGAGCTATGTTTTTTAGAACAGGGAGAGGCTTATCCGCGAATAAGAAAGGTAAAGCTCGCAGGATTGTTCCATACCGGTGCAGAAGAGGTAGATAAAGAATTTGCTCTTTGCGATTTGAGACTGTTACAACGTATTAATCAATGGCAACCTAATGAAATTAACGGGTACCAGGTGGATCTTGACGACCCGGAATATTCTGATACAGTTTCTAACCAGATATTTTATCAATACCTCAAGCCGAGAATAATGTCTCAATTAACTACCTATACTATAAGAGATATTTTCCCTAATGTATTCGATTGGTTGCAGATGACAAATGTGGATGCAAAGATCATTCTTATCATTATGGCAATTGTGGCAATTATTAATCTTGCAGCTGTATTGATGATATTAATAGTAGAGCAGGCAAGGATGATAGGGCTTCTTAAAGCATTGGGGATGGCTATCAACAATATGCGTAGGCTCTTTTTATATTATTCCGGGTTAATAGCAATGATAGGAGTGATCGCAGGGAATATTATAGCATTAAGTATTTGCTGGTTGCAGCTAAAGACGGGTTTTTTACAATTGTCGGAAGATACCTATTACATGAAATATGCTCCTGTCCGCTTATACTGGTGGCAGATTGCTTCTATCGATGCTGCTACTTTGCTGGTGTGTGTGCTTTGCATGTGGCTGCCTACTTTGTATATTCGCCGTATAAGACCTGCACGGGTATTACAGTTTAAATAACCTGATTGCTGTTTCAATATAGACTTTAGGTGGCTGATAAAGAGTTATATAAAAAAATCTGTTCGCAATACAGCGATATACCTCTATTCCTGCAGGACTGGTGGCTGGATGCTGTTTGTAATGAGTGGGATGTGGCAATCGCTAAAAGTGGTGAACAAATTGCAGGTATATGGCCTTATCAAATTGAGCAAAAAATGGGGGTAAATATATTGCGTACTCCTAAGCTCACTCCTTATCAGGGCCCCTTTATTTTTTATCCTGCAGATGTAAAAGAAAGCAATAAAGACGGATTTGAACATGAGATAGTTACAGAACTATTACGCCAGATTCCCAAATACAAAGTATGGAATCTTGCATTGCAACCGGGTTTTAAGCAAGCGGGTATTTTAAAAAGCAAAGGGTTGCAAACGCAGGTGCAGCAGACTTTCCTGATCGATCTTGCGAGGGATGAACAGACTATTTTTTCAAATCTGAAAGAAAATCTGAGACGTAATATACGAGCCGGAGAAAAGGGGATAACGATTACCAATGATCCTGAGTGCGTGGAGCTGCTATTCCAATTCCAGAAACAGACATTGACTAATAAAGGGGCAGGCCAGGCATACACCTTGCAGGATATGCAACGAGTAATGGATGCCTGCTATAAACATGAGAAAGGCGCTTTATGGGTTGCTAAAGCTGAAGAAAAAATATTGGCAGCGGTATGGAATGTCTGGGACAAGAACTGCGGCTATTATCTGATGGGAGCCCAAAATCCGGAGATAGAGAATAATAATAAAGCAATGTCAGTGCTTTTGTGGCACTCGATTAAGCAAGCAAGAGAACGTGGAAATACCACATTCGATCTTGAAGGAAGTATGGATCAGGGAGTGGAACGTTTTTTCAGAAACTTTGGTGGGAAAAGAGAATTATATATGGTACTTCTTAAAAATGACTCCTTGCTGTGGCAGCTAAAAGAAAAAATAAAAAAATAACTGATATACACTTCACATTAATTAATATCTTAATTCATTTTTAGCGCCATTTTGTCCCAAATTGCACTCTGGCAAAATTATTGACCATATTTTTGCAGCATGATTTTTAAAAAGAAGAAAAATATGACGGATAATTCTATAGATAATCAGAACAGTACTGATAAAAATAACGACAACCTGGCAGAAAATGACTCAATGGAAGAAGCTTTGTCGAGAGAGTTAAACACGGATGATAGCATTTCAGGAACACAGGGTTTTGAGCTGGAGATAGAAAAAGAAGAAGAACTTGAAAGGGTACGGTTAGAATTAAATGAGCAAAAAGATAAATACCTGCGCCTTGCTGCTGAGTTTGATAACTTTAAGAGAAGAGTAGCTAAGGAACGTATTGATTTAATACAGACTGCCGGACGCGATATATTACAGTCATTATTAGTGGTGCTGGATGATTGTGAAAGAGCGTCAAAACAAATAGAAAGTTCAAACGATATCGCATCTTTGAAAGAAGGCCTTGAATTGGTGTTTAATAAGCTGAAAAACGTTTTACAAAACAAAGGATTGAAGAAGGTGGATAGTCTGAATCAACCATTTGATCCCGAACTGCATGAAGCAATTACGGAAATACCTGCACCTTCAGAAGATATGAAAGGAAAAGTATTGGATGTGATAGAGCCTGGATATTATTTGAACGATAAGCTTATACGACATGCAAAAGTGATTGTGGGAAAATAATATTTCACTTTATAGTTCCACAAAGCCTTTATATAATTAATAAAAATAGTAAAACACGTTTCCGGAAGGAATTTTGAGACATGGTAAAAAGAGATTACTACGAGGTGTTGGGTGTGGCGCGTGGAGCAAGCGCTGACGAGATAAAGAAATCTTACCGTAAGATAGCATTGCAGTTCCATCCTGACCGTAACCCGGGTAACAAGGATGCTGAAGAAAAATTTAAAGAAGCCGCAGAAGCGTATGATGTGTTAAGCAACACTGATAAACGTGCGCAGTACGATCGTTTTGGTCATGCAGGTATGAGTGGAAACGGTGGCTATGGTGGCGGACCGGGTGGTATGCGCATGGAAGATATATTCCAGAATTTTGGAGATATTTTCGGAGAAGATATTTTCAGTAGCTTTTTTGGTGGCGGACGTCAGGGCGGTGGTCGCAGACACGGCACAAGAGGCGCAAATCTGCGTGTGAAGCTGAAAATGGATTATGCTGAAATTGCCAATGGCGCCAATAAGAAAATAAAGGTCAAAAAATATGTACCCTGCCAGCAGTGTGATGGTAGTGGTGCAAAAGATAAGGGTTCTATACAGACTTGTAATACCTGTGGAGGCAGTGGGCAGGTACGTAGAGTGTCTAATACCTTCCTTGGGCAGATGCAAACCGTTACTACATGTCCTACTTGTAACGGAGAGGGGATGACTATTACACAGAAATGTAGTAATTGCAAAGGAGAAGGGCGCGTGTATGGTGAAGAAACTTTGAGCCTGGATATTCCGGCAGGAGTGCAGGATGGTATGCAATTGAGCATGAGTGGTCGTGGCAATGCCGGAGAACGTGGCGGTGCTCCCGGCGACTTATTAATTTTAATTGAAGAAGAGGCGCACGAACATTTGCATAGGCAGGAGCTGGATGTAATATATCAATTGCATCTTTCTTTCCCCGAGGCTGTATTAGGTATGCAGGCAGAAGTACCCACGATAGATGGTAAAGCAAAAATTAAAATACCACCGGGTACACAAAGCGGAAAAATATTCAGATTAAAAGGTAAAGGTTTTCCTGCGTTTCAATCTTATGAAAAAGGAGATCAGCTTGTGGAAGTGAATGTATGGTCGCCACAGAATCTAAGCCATGAAGAAAAGGAAATGCTGGAAAAACTAAAAAACTCTCCAAACTTTAAGCCAGGGCCGGAGGCCAAGAGCATGAAAGAGGATAGAAGTTTTTTTGATAAGATAAAAGGCGCATTCGGGGGTTGAGCAATCAACCTCTTTTTATATTTATAAAGTGCTAATAGCTTAATTATCACCCGTTTCAGGTGAGGGAATTCTCTGTTTATTACCTAATTTCGCTTACTTCTCAAATCATAATCAAAATTCAAAAATGAAAAAATTGATGTTTTTCATCGCTGCGGCTATACCATTTATGTGTAGTGCACAGGATGACCTTGTAAAGAAATTAGATAATAATAAAAGTGACAGTGCGAAAAATAAATATGTTTTTACAAACATAATTGACCTGGGTAACACTTCTGTAAAAAACCAGGCAAGTTCCGGTACATGCTGGAGCTACTCTACCAATTCATTTCTTGAGAGTGAAATGATGCGTATGGGCAAAGAACCTGTGGAGCTCTCACAAATTTATAGTGCACGCATGGAGTATGGAGATAAGGCTGATGTTTATGTGCGTATGCACGGTGGTTTGGTATGGGGTGATGGAGGGGAAGCCCATGATGTAATAAATATGTATGCTAAATATGGAGCAATGCCACAGCTAGATTATACCGGTTTGCACTACGGCACTGCTAAAAATAAATTTGCTGAATTGCAGGGCATATTAAAAAGTATGCTTGAGGTAGTTGTTTCTAATCCTAATGGCAAGCTTTCAACAGCATGGAAAGAAGCTTTCAATTCTGTATTGGATGCTTATCTCGGAAAAATTCCTGAAACATTTACTTATAAAGGCAGGACATATACTCCAAAATCTTTTGCTTCTGAAGTTGTAGGCATTAATCCTAAAGATTATGTGGAGCTTTCTTCATTTACATATGCTCCTTACTACAAAAAGACAATGCTGATGGTGCCTGATAACTGGGAGTTTGCTAAGGTGTACAATGTGAAATTGAATGATATTACTGATATTATTGACTATGCTCTAAAACATGGATACACTGTAGCATGGGGAGCGGATGTAAGTGAAAAATATTTTAGCTGGAAGAATGGAGTAGCATATGTTCCTGAAAAAGATTATGATGATATGGACGACAGCGAGAAGAAAAATATGTTTAATGGCCCCAAACCCGAACGTAAAATCACTCCTGATCTACGTGAAGAAGCTTTTGATGATTATCAGACTACGGATGATCATGGTATGCATATTGTGGGACTTGCTAAAGATCAGAATGGGAAAGAATATTATATTGTAAAAAATAGCTGGGGGGTTAAAAACGACTATAAGGGTTATATATACGTTACCAAAGCCTATATGCAATATAAAACCACTACAATTATGCTAAATAAAAATGGTCTGCCAAATAATATCAAAGACAAATTAGATTTGGATTAATTGAAAATAGAATTCAATTTTAAAGGGAAGTGCTTAATAAAAGCACTTCCCTTTTTATTTTTAATTACTGTAGATATCTGCACTACAACGCATCAACTTGTTTTTTAAATGTTGTCGGGTCTGTTTGGGTTAAATTAACTGTATAATTGCTTCCTGTTGCCGGCGTTGCTCCAACCATACCAGCATAAAAATTTCCATTCACAACGGCTATTACAACAAAGTGAACAGGTATGTTAGGTACGTGTCCTTCTGATATTACATTGCCTGAATAATCTCTCATTGGCCACAAGCCGTCGTAATTATCATATAATGCAAATGCATCGATATTGCTGGAGCTTGTCAATGTTACACCCGTTATAGTTACAGTAAATGCCTGATAATCCGGTGACGTCATAAATCGGTCTGCATTACAAAGGCCTGTGCTGTCACTGAATATATTGATGGTATCCCCATTGTAAATAACTTCCCCACGTGAAGAGTCATTCAGCATCCGCCAATTAACCGAAGTGTTTGTGCTGTTCGTATCAACATCTCCTCTAAACAAATTCATCCCCGGTCTTTTTACTCCGAATTGCGGAACATTAGCTTGTAAATACGTCCAGGGTTTCAAATATATCTTTTGCCCTCCCTGGGTTGCATTTACATATATTTCACCGGCAGATAGCAAAGGGAGGCCGTTGCTGACAGGCAGAATTTCGGAAAACAGCATATCACTTTTATTCAGGAATTCGTTTACTTCTATCTGTATGTTACCTGTTACATTGGTACCATCACCTTTTACAAAGGCACCAGCAGGAAATATATATCGAGTGCCACTATTACCATAAAAAGAGCTGCCATCGTCAGCATTTACAGTTACTATTTTGGATTTAGGGGCAAGCTGCCGATAAATAGAACTTAAAGAAGTATAAGATCCGGGTGTATTATTAGCAGGCGAAGATTTATCATTCTTTTTGCAGGAAATTACACTTAGTGTCAATAATACCAGAAGTGGAAAAATGATTTTTTTCATGTTGAAACTTTAAAGGTTAAAAAATGATCTACAGAATAAATGACGTTACGCTAAATGAAAATGTTAGAAGATAAAGATGTTTTCTGCAAGAAATATGCCTAACAATTGAGTATGTTAATAGACATTAAAATTAATTTTGATTAATTTATATTATTATTCTAACTTATGCCCTTAAATATTCCCAATAAAATCTATTAACATTTAATGGCTTTTGAAAGCGTATCTTTTTTGTTAGTAATATTCAGATATAGAGGTTAGGGGTGTCTAAAAACAGTTATAAAATGCGTGTGCGTTTTACAGGGGCTTTTATTTTATTCATCTGCTTTGCAGTCTCTCTATTATCTCTATCTGGTTGTAATAGTAAGTTGCGTACTATGCATCCTAAGCCAATTGGAGATGACGAAGAAAAGCTTGAAGAGTGGAAAGCTGCTTATATAGAATTGATACATCGTGCGGCACCAGGTACAGACTGGAGAGCAATTGAAAAGCAAAATGCACGTGTCGAATTTCAGCAGAAAGAATTATTAGGAAGGCTTGCCAAAACAACAGGCTCATTTGCAGATGGCAATATTGCAGGAGCATGGTACGAAAGGGGTAATAATAACCAGGCAGGCAGAATGGATATTTTCTCATACGTGCCAACTACAGGTGTTTTGTATGGAATGTCAGATGGAGGCAGTGTATGGAAGACGAAGTTACCAACGGGCAACTGGACATTAGTGAGCGATGCAATGCTGTTTAATACATCAGTGCTAGCTACAATGCAGGTAGGTAAGCAAACCCGCGTGTTTTTATCGGATGATACCAATGTTGTTTATTCAGATAATGATGGTCGTTCATTTAAAACTTCGAATGGCATTTCTTTTCCTATAGCATGGGGTGGTAATAGTATTGTGCAGGTATATCCTGTAAATGACACAACCCAAACTGTTTATTGCCTTACATATGGATGGGATGCTGTTTCATGGACGCCACATTACTTTCTATATGCCTCTGCAGATAATGGTGAAAATTTTAATCTGATTAAAACATTCAATTATCAATCGAACAACCAGGTGTCGCTATACGCGCCTATTGATTTTATAGGAACGCTATATGCTCTTTGTGTATCAAGTGGTGGCAGTGACACCCTTTTTGAGATAAGAAGTGGTACTGTTTCGATATTGAATTCAATAACGGCTTTCCCTACAGCGACAAATACAGTGGATATGAAATGTCTTGTAGCAGGTGGTATTACTCATTTTTATGCTTTAGTTGGCGGTAGCAGTATTTATCATTCAACAGATTTTGGTAAGACATGGAGTTTGCAAAGCACAATTCCTGCCGACAATGGCAACCTGCTTGGATTATCTACCACGGATACAAACTATGTGATGTATGGAAGCGTAGAAGCACACCGTAGTGCCGACGGCGGACAAACATGGAATCTTGTAAATGCTTGGGGAGATTATTATGCTGCGATAGCAACCAAGCTTCACGCGGATATAAGAAGCATTAACTTCTTTCGCGACACAAGCGGTGGTGAATTTTCCATTATCGGGACTGATGGCGGCGCATACTTATCAAATAATCATTTAGTTACTGTTTCGAATTTATGCCTGAAAGGATTGCGTGTCAACCAGCTTTGGGATGAAATATCCCCTGTTAGCAACAGCGATATTATTTTTGGTGGTGCGCAAGACCAGGGGCTTCAATTTTCGGATTCAAGTAACGGCAAAAATGTAATTAATGCGCAACAATTACTTTCTGGCGATTACGGACAGTTACGTATAACCCGCAACGATAGCTCTCTTTGGGCTTTATATCCGGGGGGAACAATAACCGTGTATCGCAATTTTACAGCACCTGTTTACCAGGGAGGCTGGGAGATGCCGGGTACACAAAAGCCAAACGCAGCATGGATGCTACCAACGTCGGATTATTTTACAAGTGGCACAAAAGACGAAATACTTGTGGGAGGCGGCAACTTAACTGGCGGATCAGGTTCTTACCTAATAAAGCTTACAGCGTCAACGGTGGGAAGCTTTGATATAACAGCTACACAATTTCCTTATGAATTTCGTTCTCACTCCAATAGTGGTACATCAGGTATCTCCAGTATAGCAGTTTCGCACATCAACAATCAACTCATTTACGTAGCCACGGAAGACGGTACATTTTTTCATAGTTTGGATGGAGGTATAACATGGACAAAGAGTACAACATTTAAAGATGTTACCGGCTTCTGGTTGTATGGTGCGTGTATTTTGCCAGGCAAAGATTCTGATAATGTAGTTTATTATGGCGGCAGTGGTTACAGCAATCCGGCGGTATATGTATCGAGGGATTACGGACAGACGTTTACGCCCATGAGCAATGGATTGCCTAATACGCTTGTAAACCGGTTAGCTGCATCTCCCGACGAATCGATCCTTTTTGCAGCAACTGATGCAGGGCCTTATGCTTACGTGAAAAAAGATGCGAAGTGGTATAGTCTTGCTGATGCAACTACTCCTACACAAATCTGGAACTCCGTGCAATATATTGAAGGTGCAAATGTAGTACGCTTTGGTACCTATGGCAGAGGTATCTGGGACTTACAAGTTAAAGCACCCGTTACTGCTGTGGCATCTATTCTGCCAGCCACAATGGAGCTGCAATTAGTTCCTAACCCGGTGAAGGGAGGAGGGATGATGAAAATAATATCGCCGGCGCAGGACAATATAAATATAACCTTCACAGCAATGGATGGTAGAAATATCTGGAATCAAAATGTGGCTGCCAATTCCACGTTTAATATACCTAATCTGCAACCCGGAATCTACGTTTACAAGATTACCAAAGGCAATGCTGCAAAAACAGGAATAGTATCCATTCAATAATTTCAAAGAGCAGCAAATCCTTGTAGATAAAATACTCGTAAGATATGTATGAACAAGGAAGTTTTTATAACTGGTGGCACCGGTTACATAGGCAAGAGATTCATTAACCTGTTATTAAAAGACGGCTACTCAGTAAAGGCATTGATCCGAAAAGGTTCGGAGAATAAGTTGCCTGAAGGTTGTAGCTATATTGTTGCTAACCCGTTTAATGAAAACACCTTTGCAAAGGATATTCCTGCAGGATGTACCTTTATACAACTGCTTGGAACAAGCCATCCTGGACCAAAGAAAAAAGACCTTTTCAAAACTATTGACCTTTTATCTGCACAGGTATCTGCAAAAGCTGCAAAGCTGGCTGGTGCAGGACATTTTGTTTATGTGAGTGTCGCGCAGACACCAACGAACGTGATGAAAGATTTTCAACAATGCCGTGCTGAAGGTGAAATCGCCATCAAAGAAACGGGAGTAAAAGCAACCTTTATACGTCCCTGGTATGTAGTAGGCCCCGGCCATTATTGGCCATTGTTTTTTCTTCCTGTTTTTAAAATATTGGAATTAATTCCAGCTACTTCTAAAAAAGCTAAAGCGTTGCGACTTGTTTCATTACATCAAATGCTAAAAGCTCTCTTATATGTTGTTCAAAACCCTCCTGATAATCTTCGTATCATGGAGATAGACCAAATCAGAAAAATAAAATAACTATAAATCAACCTGCTTTTATAACCTAAAATAACAAATATTCTCTGCCATCAAATTTTATGAAAAGTGGTTTTTCTCTATACCAGGGAATACCTGCATGCGTGTTTATATGCGCCTGTATATGCAGGTGCGGTTCTATTGTAAAGCCCGAATTTCCAGCGCAACCGAGAGGCTGCCCTACATGTACTGTATCTCCTTTATGTACAAATACATTCCTTTGTTTTATGTGCGCAAGGAAGACATAAAAAGTTCCTGCGTCTATCAGTATTTGATTCGCATGCCCAGGGCCTTTCACTCTATTAGGTGGAGTGTTGTCAGGATTGGTATCAATAGTACGCACAACTATTCCATTGCAAGGACTGTATATTGTATCTCCGAATGTTGTGTAACCATTTGGATCGTGTGAAAATATTTTATTCGCCCTATTGCCAAAACTATTCAACTTTATAATATCCATAGCGTAGATCGCTCCCCGATAACCATAGTGAAATAAATTAGTCGGCAATCCCTTACCTCCCTGGAATACCATATATTGCCCATGTTTAAAAGGGAATGATAGATTTACAGTCTCTGGTTTTCCTGTTGTTCCTGTGTAATACGATATAATTAATGCGCCAAGCAAAACGGTGAACAGCAGGTTGAAAAACTTCTTCTTATGAGAATAAGGTAAAACTTTTCTTTTCCTAAAAATGCGGGTAACAATTATTGCCAGTAAGCAAATACCAAAAACATATTTTGCATAGACAGACAAAAACACCCAGGCGCCATACAGGTAAATAAAAATACTTGTAAATAGAACTATTAAAATGCGATGCCAGGTATCATTGCCACCACTCTCAGCAATCTTCCAAAACCTATATATGCACCATAGTGCAATTAAAATAGTAATTAAGAGAAGACTATAGACAATCATATAATAAGCTACAACATTATTATACCTGTTCGGCGACTTTTAGATTAAGAACCTCGCTTGTCCATGCCCTGGCTTCATCACAAAGCCTGGGGTTATCAGCTAACGACTGACCATAGGATGGTATCATTTGCTTTAGTTTGTTTTGCCATTCGTCAGAATGAAGT
>DATNFP010000166.1:0-8678 GCA_035606335.1 Flavipsychrobacter sp.
TAAAAGCAGTATTGATACTCGGACACCTTGCCATTCCATACAGTGGAGATATTGCTCCTGATGGACATTCTCAGCACATGGGTGCGTGGCCGGCGGATATATATTATGGGGTAATGGGTGGTAGTTGGACGGATGCAGATATAGATGATACCAGTGCTTCAGACCCTCAAAACTGGAATATACCAGGCGATGGCAAATGGGATCAATATGCTATACCCGCTGCTGCAACATTGCAGGTGAGCCGGATAGACTTTTACAACATGCCGGATTTTGGTAGATCAGAAGCACAAATGATGTCAAGCTATCTGGCGAAAGACCATTTATATAAAATGGATTCGTTACCGGTAATTCACCGGGGCCTTGTAAGCGATAATTTTGGCACATTTGGCGGAGAAACATTTGCCGCTAACGGCTGGCGCAATTTTTCATCATTATTGGGCAGAGATAATGTATATAATATACCATTCATTTCCTCTTTGAATGACTCTTCTTATCAATGGGCGTATGGTTGTGGTGCCGGTGCACCTACCAGTGCCGGCGGCATAGGGAGCACTGCTGATATTTCGTATAATAATATGAATGTGATCTTCACAATGCTTTTCGGTAGTTGGTTCGGTGATTGGAATGAGCAAAATAATTTTTTACGCGCTCCACTCTGCGCCAATACACCTGCTCTTACTTCGTGTTGGGCAGGCAGGCCTAACTGGTTTTGTCATCACATGGCTTTGGGAGAAAATATAGGTTACTCAGCCTTGTTAACACAAAACAACAGTATTTATACTCCTTCAGGATATGGAGCGCAGTTTGTATATGTAGCCCTTTTAGGTGACCTTACATTGCGTACCGATTATATCAATCCTCCGAAAAATTTATCTATTAATAACCCAATCCATTCAGGCGCGCTATTATTATGGACTGCATCGCCTGATAGCTCTGTATTGGGCTATTATGTCTATCGTTCAGATTCCATCTTTGGCAATTATCAGAGGTTATCTTCTATGCTCACTACTACCTCGTTTACCGATTCATCAGGCAAAAACGGGTTGAAATATTATATGGTGAGAGCGGTGAAATTGCAACGTACACCTTCCGGAAATTATTACAATCTAAGTATTGGAATAACAGATTCTGCTACAATTTCATATCCGGATTTGTATGTTACCAATTTACAATTGCTATCTGGCTTTTCAATTTATCCCAATCCAGCACAAAATTCGCTTAACATTCATATACATAGTGCTAATCCGGCAAAAATTATGTTAATAATAAATGACCAGAATGGAAATAAAGTATTGTCCACCTCTTATCAATTGAATTCAGGAGATAATTCCATTTCATTAAATGTATCAAAACTTCAACCAGGCACCTATACGGCATCATTAAGCAAAGACAACATAATCGTAACAAAAGAATGGATAAAGCTTTAATTGGCTCAACAAAAAACGGATACCTTTTCAGGGGTATCCGTGGATTGGGGTAAATTTTTATCGCTGCACCGATAATTTTTGTGCTGTCGTTCCATCCTTGGTGTCTATCTGCAAGGTGTACACGCCGGCAGGAATCGGGCTAATATTAAAATACGTATCGGATAATGCACTGTGAGTTTGCTCTAAGGTGCCTATATATCTCCCACTCAAATCGAATACCTTGATTGATATTACTGATACACTTCCATGCAGTTTTATTTCGGTGGATGCTGGATTAGGAGTAATTGTAAATTCATTTAGCTTTTCCACATTATTTACCGAAAGGGGTGGCCCGACAATAAATTTACCTACCATACCCATGCTAAAATGAAAGTTGCATTGATAATTGTAAGTACCTTCTACTGCAGGCGTATACGTAAATGTTGTACTTGTTGAATTAAGAGGGTTGTTCCACGCTGTTGCACTGGTTGGGATAGAGGTACTGGTTGTAGTATGCATTATACCTGTGCCATTATATATCCATACAATAGCATCACCAAGATGAATAGTTAAACTATCAGGAGTAAATGTAAAAGCATCTCCTACCCTGATCGTATCCGTAACTGCAAATGTTTTTGAGCTTGTAATGATCATTAGCCCCATCAAAAGAAATAAATGTTTCGCCTTCATAAAAGTGATTTTAGCGTTAAAAAATATTATTCTAAAGTGTTTGGGGCTGAAATCGCGGGGCAACGCAAATATCCGAATAAAAAATGAAGTACAGTTCAGTTGCCCTTAGATTTTTTTAATGGTAAAAAGAAATCTCTTATGCTAAGCCACTAAATTTGCCTCATTATTTTTAATACATTAGCCTTAAACTTTTGATCAACATGAAAATCTGGTTTATTACAGGAGTATCTAGTGGCTTTGGTAAAGCATTAGTCGAAGAGATTGTCTCTAAAGGAGATATGGTCATTGGAACACTAAGGAAAGATTCGCAAATCGAGACATTTAATAACCAATATAATGGCAAGGCTTTAGCCATAAAAATGGACGTAACCAGAATCGATGAGATCAAAGTCGGGGTAGAAACAATAATAGCCAAATATGGACAAATAGATGTGCTTGTGAACAATGCGGGCTATGGGTTGTTTGGTGCTATTGAAGAAGTAAATGAGCAGGAAGCGCGTGCACAAATGGAAACAAATTTTTTCGGTGCTCTGTGGGTAACCAAAGAGGTACTACCTGTTATGAGGCAACAGCAATCTGGACACATTGTACAAATATCTTCAATGGCTGGCTTTCGTGGCTCGCCTGGCCTCGGGATTTATAATGCCAGCAAATATGCCCTCGAAGGTTTTAGTGAAGCGCTGGCACAGGAAGTTGCCCCTTTTAATATAAAAGTCTCTATTGTAGAACCAGGGCCATTTAGAACACATTGGGCAGGGAATTCGTCTCAACGATCTGAGAAAATAATTGATGCTTATTCAGATACTCCTGCCGGTCAGCGGATCAAAATTATACATGGCTATAGTGGCAAGCAGCCTGGAGATCCCGATAAAGCAGCACAGGCTATTCTAAAAATCGTTGAAGCCCCTGATCCCCCATTGCGCATTCCATTGGGCAAATCTGCAGTGAGTGTTATGCGTGACAAGTTAAGCAGTGTAGAAAAAGAGTTGCTTAAATGGGAACATTTGGCTCTTGATACCGATTTTAATGATTAACACTATCAATAAGCCGTTATAATAAAGCAAGCGATTGCATTACATGGTCTATGTATTCAAGACTTAGCTCTTCGTTTGCTTTGTTGTACATAAATGAAAATTGTATCTCTTTTCCATAATGATGTACAAAATAAACAATACATCTATTAAACCCGGCAGGAAGAACGCTTGTTTCAAAATGAAGCATTACGATCTTATCCGGAAAATACTTTGATCTGCTGCACTCAATTAATTTCAGAGCCGGATCACTTTGATAAGCTTTTAATTCCTTTTCAAGATCCTCTTTCGAACAATCAATATAATGTTTGGTATTGGTAAATATTCCATCTCTTGCTGTTATAAACAATAATATTCCAATGGTGCTATCATAATATTCTCTATCGGATTCAATATCATGGATGCTATCAGCTGTCCTTAATAAGCTATTGGGTATTACCAGAGTATACCGGTAAAGATCACTGTTAATTGTTTTTTGTGCGAAGGAGACATTATTATGGCAGCAAACTAAAAAAATGAAAAATATCAATATGGTTTTTGATAGTTTCATGTGGGTAAGAACCCTGATAAGATTATGTGAATATTATTACACTAAAATAGAATATTATTTTGCTGCTTTTAATTCTTTTATTTTATACTGTACATCCAGAAATATGATGCCCTTTCCATTTGCAGTAATATATTCATAAATTATTAACGCCTTTCTATTTAGTTTATTTTTAAGGTCACTATCAGTAATACGATAAGCCAACTCAAATATCAGGTCTCCAAATTCCCTTAGATGATCAATTGAAAACTCTTTATCTCTAATTAGATATTCCACCTCTTCTTTGTCATTCATTTCCAACACCTTAAAGAGATCAATATTAAGTTCAGATTCTAATGAGCTACTAACAACATTTAAAACATCCTTCTGTTCATTGTTTTGTTGCAACAGCTTATTGGTCAGCTTTGATAACAACAAGCTAATTTTATCTATTTGCTTTTTCAATTTGTCTTCTTGTGCCATAAACTGATCTTCTCGTTTTAGCCACATAGGCTTGCATATCCCTACTTAAAAGTACGATAAATGGCATTGGTCAAGGAAAAACAAAATAGATTGGCTAATGTTTTTAGGGATTATCTGCAGTAACATCCTGAGCTAATTGGGCATCATCAGGCGTATTTCCTAAATCCCTGTCCAGATTATATAAAGCATCATTACTGGCTTTTTCACCCCCTGCGATCTTAATTTTATCCAATAAATTAAGTGCAAGAGTTTCTTCTTCTGTTTGCTCTTTTACAAACCATTGCATAAAATTCCATGTAGCCCAGTCCTGTTCATCAAAACTCAATTTTACAAGATCATAAATGGTTTTTGTGTTACCTACTTCTTGGGTAAAGACTTTCTCAAAACAGTTATAAATGCTCACAGGGTCTGCATCGGGAGCGGGTATAGCATCTATTTTCACTTTGCCTCCCCTTTCAAGAATATATTCTAATATTTTCATCATATGGTTACGTTCTTCCTGTGCGTGCCTGAAGAGAAAGTTAGCAATTCCTTCGTAACCCTGCCCATCAGCCCACGATCCATACGACAAATAGATTTGTGCGGCATGAGCTTCCTTGACCATTTGGGAATTTAGAGCCGCAGTAAGCTTCTCAGAAAGTCTGTTGGTTTTCATATAAATTATTTACAGTTGTTAGTTTTTCATTTTTACTCTATAACTGTGCCAACATCCTTTGGCAAGGATTTTATCATTACTAACCTAAAATCAATTGTATATGTCTGTACAAGTCCGCAACCGTGAAGGAAAAGTTATTATAATAGATAATAGAAACAATTCTTTAGCAGTAATATTAGGATTTGCTTTTATTAGCAGCCTGATATTTATGGCATGGTATAAAAAACACCAGGCCAAGTTAAAAATTGAAAAGCGAAGAGCAGAATGAATAATTAACGCTCAATTGCAAACCTTAAAACCGTTGTCTGCTCATCAGTTTTGATCCTTATAAAATACAACCCGGATGGAATAGCCGAACTTAAGTTTATGCTTTTATGTATAACTCCATTGTTGACAAGCACAACCTCCTTATAAACTGTTACTCCCGCCAGGTTAATTACTTCAACAATAGCATTAGTAGCCGTTAAATTAGCATTTCCATCCACTGTAAAACTACCATCATTTGGGTTAGGATAAAGAATAAATTTACTATTATTTGCAGTAACAGACACTATCCCCAAGGGCCAGGTTTTACTTGTAGCTGTATCGGGAATGGCGCATTTTGCACTACTGTGAATTTCCACACTTACTACATCCCCTTGCTTAAGTGTTTTTGTTATAAATGATCTGCCTACTGCCCCACTTGCAATCTTGTTATTTACATACCATCGATAATTAGGAGAAATTCCTCCATTTACTACATAGGCGGTAAAGGTATCTGCGACACCAGCTATAAACCAGCTATTGCTTTCTTTAATACTAACAGATGGCACAACATTGCTATCCACTATAACTCTTACACTATCTTCTGAACTACAACCTCCTGCCCATGTTGCCAATACTTTATATTCGCCTGATTTAGCATGATAAATGTTCAGGCTATCATTGGTGTACGTGGTACTATCAGGCAAAAGCCATAAATAAGAAACAGGCCAGGTCGTATCAAATGCACTAAGGTGTAAAGTATCCGAATAGCAAATGGGGCTATTGCTTGTTATATCTGGTTTTGTCGGTCTATAGCCAGGGTTGCCAACTAAAAAGCTATCCTTAACGTAACAACCGCCTAAAGAAACTTTCCAAATATAAAATCCTCCTTTGGGTGAATCGATAGTTGTATCTGGCCTGGAAGTATGCAAATTATCAGGGCCAGTCCATAAATAAGCAACACCGGAGCTGGAATCACTTATGCTTAAAACCAGGCTATCTCCATTACATAAAGTAGGAATAGGTTTTATAGTAGGTTTTGCCGCATTTGGCATTATACCAATGGTAATGCTATCGCTAACAGAAGGACATCCCAAAGCAGTAGCTGTAACATAATATGTGCCTGCATATTTAGGACTCACCGAGTCAACAATAATGTTTGAAAAAGTACTTTTAAAACTATCGGGACCAGTCCATGAATAAGTAACAGCTGAAGAAGCATATACCTTTAATGAATCACCGCTACATACAGGACTATTGCTAACGATAGAGAATGGAGAAAGGGATGTATCAATGTGTATATCCACGCTATTATCAGATGAAATGGATTCCGGATCACTTGCAACAATTCGTATACGATATCCTCCGCCAACAGGTATGGAATCGGGTATAGTACATGAAATAGTTCCCGTAGTCCCAATAGCCTTTATTGAACCGATAATAGTGGGACTATTAAAACTACCAGTATCATCCGACAATTGCGCAGTAAAAGTATTATCAGATTGAAAATTGTAATTGGTCCCAAAAAGCAAATTAAATGTTGTTCCCCTGCATATTGTAGTATCATTAAAAGGCTGAACTATGTATACGTCTGTATCATTGGCAATTTTTGCCAAAAAGGCATCGAAATTAACATAAGGATTCGGGATATCCAAAGTTGGACCAAATAATATGGTGGTATCTTTTACAGTTTGAAAAGCACCTGCTGTTACTACAAGTGTATCACTTTCAGTAGCTCCTGTTACGTAAATATTATTATTTAGATCACAGGTTATACCCGTCGGTAAAGTTTGATTTCCTCCATAATAAGTTCCCCATATTCTTTCACCATTACTGGTAAATTTAGCAACAAAACCATCTACGTATCCAATCATTTGAGGTTGTATATTTCCTGCACTGGCTATATTCTTTTCATTATGTGTGTATCCACAGAATATAACATTTCCCGATGTATCACATGTTACCCCAGTGATCGATCCAAACGTATAAAAAGAATCACTTTCCCCATAATAAGTACTCCATTTTAAGTTGCCGGAACTATCAAATTTGGAGAGAAACGCATCAGGATATCCAACGTCTGAACGTTGAAAGCTTACCCCTGTTCGTATATACTTTCCATTACCATTATTAGATGCAACATATAAATTTCCTGATAGATCACAGGTAACACTATTGGGATAGATGACAACAAGCCCAAAATAGGTACCCCAATTCAATTTGCCTGACGTATCGAATTTCGCAATAAAGCCTGGCTCTATGTTTTCCGTTGGAGTATCTATTGGTTCATAGCTGCCAGGAGTAGCAATTCCATTATCACTAGTAGTCAAACCCGATAGATATATGTGCCCATGATTATCGTATGCAATTGATGTAGGTTGTTCTGTTCCGTTGCCACCGTAATAAGTTCCCCATTTACGATTCCCAAACTGATCAAATTTTGCGATAAAACAATCTGACTCTCCGGACAAAGTGTCTTTATGCGTTCCTATCGTACCCATTTTCTTATAAGCACTTGTGTTTCCTGTTAGGTAAACATTTCCTGCAGGATCGCAAACAACACCAATTCCTGTTGTAATTCCACTAGTGTCCCCATAATAAGTGCCCCATTGTCGTGCGCCAAATGAATCAAATTTTACCAGATAAGCATCTAGGTAGATTGTATATTTATAACGTGAACTTGAATCTATTAGGGTATCTAAATAACTTCCGGTTGTGGCGATACTATCATGATTGTTCGTTGAGCCAGCTATATACAAATTACCGGAATTATCGCACGCAATACCGTTGGGGAAATTAATGCCAGAATCACAATAATAAGTCGCCCACAATCGGACACCTGAAGAATTAAACTTTACCAGGAAAGCAGCCTGATATCCACCTAAAGTAGTCTTAAAACTACCTGTCGTAGCAAGATTGTTGCTTCCTGTTAATCCATATATGTACACATTGTTCTTCGAATCACAGGCAACACTACCTGCAGCCCAAACATTCCCTAAAGGATACATACCTCCAGCGTCAAAATTATCATCCCCACTCCCTCCATAATATGTCCCCCACAAAAGCTTAGGATCTATCACTATAGTATTTCCACGATGCGACACATCAAAACTTATCACATTATTTCTCAAAATAAATCTTGACGTTACTTCTTTACCTGTCTGTAGATCATAAGAAAACAAAGAACGCTCACTTACTTTCCCCATTGGTGTGTTAATACATATTGTTCCATCTTGTTTCGATAATTGTGTAGCACCTCTGTATTTAAGCTTTATGTCTTTTACATTACCTCCTGGACGTACAATAAAATCATACTCCAATTGCGCGTCTTTTATGTACAATACCCAATCTATATCATGATACACATTTTTATAAGTTATCTTCTGGTAAGTGTATGCTTTTACACTTTTATTATCTGCAAGAAAATAGTTCTCATAATACTGCTGTTCATCCTCAGTAATCACCTCTGCTTTTCTATTTGCACCAACCAATGACATATCCAGCCTGTATGCATCTATTTTCTTTTTATTATTCCTCAGCTTACTAAGTATGTTTTTATCAAACCGATTTGCAGGAGCCTCTTTATCACATTTAGCAAACTGGTAATGCAGTTGCCCATTGCCTATAAACACATTTATTCCATTGCC
>DATNFP010000167.1:0-7886 GCA_035606335.1 Flavipsychrobacter sp.
CATTGTTCATATTAATATGCCGCAAGGGTTTGAGCAAGCGGCCATTAGGGTAATTAATGTATCAGGACAAGTTGAAAGTGTGATTGATGATAAAAGTGGAATAAACAGAACAATGAGATTAAATAATTTGCCTGATGGAGAATATGTATTGCAGGTATTGAATGCTGAGAAGATTTATAGCTATAAGATCGTTATTCATAAAGAATAGGAAAAGAGCGTTTTGATGATGCCAAAATGTTTTCAGCACACCAAATTGATTATCACTATTTTAAAATGCTCCTTTAAAATGTTTTTTTTAAATAAGGTGCAAGTAGAAAAATGTATTTACATTCAATTTAGTAGTTACCTATTAATCTTTACTTATGTTCAATTGCCTTTCTTTTAAAGCATATAAGGATATTATCTGCACTTTTATCTTAATTATATTTTCAATTGTTTGCAATGCGCAAGCCCCGGGTATAATATGGGCAAAAACTTATGGTGGAACCAAAGGAGATTTCGGCAACTGCATACAAAACACATCCAATAACGGTTATATAATAGCCGGTTCAACGTATTCTAATGACGGGAATGTTACTGGTTTTCATGGTGGTAGTAATCCAGATTTTTGGATTATTAATTTAAAAGATTCCAACATTGTATGGGAAGAAGCACTTGGTGGGTCTGATGTTGATATTGCTTATAGCATAGCAACAACAACTGACGGAGGATACATTGCAGCAGGGACTACCTCTTCTAATGATGGAGATGTAAAAGGCCTGCATGGAAATGAAGATATGTGGATTGTAAGATTATCGTCTGGAGGTGCGATCCTATGGCAAAAGTGTTTAGGCGGCAGTCGTGGTGATGGAGCATATGCAATACAACAGACAACCGATGGTGGATATATTGTTGCAGGAACAACCAATTCTACAGATGGGGATGTAACGGGCTTACATGATACAACTGCCGGCTACAATGATATGTGGGTTGTAAAATTAGATGATACGGGTGCAATTATATGGCAAAAATGTTTAGGTGGAAGTTATAGTGAATTGGCATATTCCATTCAGCAAACAAAAGATGGTGGATATATAGTGGCAGGGTTTACCAACTCTGACGATGGAGATGTGGCAGGATTACACAGCGCATCCGGTGTACTTGGTGACTATTGGATCGTAAAACTTAACGATACTGGGGGAATTCAATGGCAAAAATGTTTAGGCGGTTCTTTAGATGATCAGGCTTATTCAATTCAGCAAACAAAAGATGGCGGATACATAATAGCAGGTATGACTTATTCTACCGATGGGGATGTGACAGGTAATCGTGGAAATGGAGATGCATGGATTGTAAAACTCACTGATTCAGGAAATATTAATTGGGAACGATGCTATGGGGGGACATCAATTGATGTAGCTTATTCGATACAACAAACAATTGATTCTGGTTACATCATCGCCGGGATTACAAGATCTAATGACGGAGATGTACATGGTAATCACGGCGATGATGACTACTGGACAATAAAACTTGCATCTGCGGGTGGCATAGAATGGCAAAAGTGTTTAGGGGGTTCATATGTGGACGATGCAAGCTGGATTACGCAAAATAGTGACGGTAGCTATGTTGTAATCGGCACTACATTATCGGTAGATGGGGAGGTTACCGGACTTCGAGACAGTACATTTACGGATCAGGACGGCGATATATGGGTAGTAAAGCTTGATAAAGACACAGTAACAGATACAATAACTAGCGTAGCTACTATTAGCATGCATGATGTTATAAAGGTTTATCCAACTATTGTAAGTGATGGCACTGTTCATATTAATATGCCGCAAGGGCTTGAGCATGCCGCAGTAAGAGTAACCAATATGTCAGGACAAGTTGAAAGTGTAATAGGTGATAAAAATGGAATAGATAGGGTAATTAATTTAAATAATTTGCCTGATGGAGAATATGTATTGCAGGTAGTAAATAAAGGAAAGGTTTATAGCTATAGGATTGTTATTCGTAAAGAGTAGTAACGATTTTTTAAAAATTTTATTTATGTTATACCATGTTTATTATCATTGCTTAAATTCAAATCATTAATCTTTTTATAATAATATTTAAAAAATCAGAAAGATATATTCAAATTTGTTTTGCTTTATCCCTAACATTTTTCTACCTATGAATTGTTATTACCCTTCTTTAAAAGTATATAAGAATATCATCTGTATTATTTTCTTCCTCTTATTTGCCATTAATGGCTACGGGCAAGGCCCTGATATAGTATGGGCAAAAACCTATGGCGGGACAAAGGGTGATTTTGGTAACTGGATACAGCAAACGATCAATGATGGCTATATTGTTGTAGGTGGCACATACTCAAGTGATGGAGATGTGATAGGCTATCATGGCGGATTTGGGGAGGATTTCTGGGTCGTTAATTTAAAAGATTCCAATATAGTTTGGGAGGAAGCATTGGGAGGTTCAGCTGATGATATTGCTTATAGCGTAGCTACAACTACAGATGCTGGCTATATTGTAGCGGGTCATACTTTCTCTATAGATGGTGATGTAATGGGTAATCATGGGGGTAGTGATATGTGGATAGTGAAACTATCATCGGGTGGTAGCATAGAATGGCAGAAATGCCTGGGAGGAAGTATGGATGAGAAGGCATATTCTATACAACAAACCAAGGATGGTGGGTATATAGTTGCAGGCAGCACACTTTCTGACGATGGAGATGTAATAAGGACGCGTGTTCCCGCCGATAGTAGTCAGGATATGTGGATAGTTAAGCTAGATGATACAGGAAAAATACTATGGCAGAAGTGCCTGGGAGGGAGTTATAGTGAAGTAGCATGGTCAATTGCGCAAACTACGGATAATGGATATATTGTTGCAGGATCTACTAACTCGGATGACGGAGATGTTTCCGGGTATCATGGAACACCAAATTACAACGATGATTATTGGGTTGTGAAACTGGATGATACTGGGAAAATAACATGGCAGAGATGTTTAGGTGGATCTTTAGACGATCAGGCTTTGTCTGTTCAACAAACTATTGATGGTGCCTATATTGTCGCTGGTTCAGCTTACTCAAATGATGGAGACGTAAGCGGTAATCATGGCGGTGCAGATACCTGGGTAGTAAAGCTAACCGATACCGGTATAATATGGGACAGATGTTACGGTGGCTCATCAGATGACGAGCCATGGTCAATACAACATACAAATGATGGTGGATATTTGGTATCGGCTACAACTACTTCTAATGATGGAGATGTAAGCGGCAATCATGGCGATCAGGACTATTGGCTCCTCAAGCTAGCGTCTACGGGTGGTATTGAATGGCAAAAATGCATAGGCGGCTCATATGTTGATAATGCAAATAATGCCATAGAATGTAATGACGGGAGCTATGCAATAGTTGGCTGGACCTTATCTTTTGATGGAGAAGTGAAAGGATATAGGGATTCTACATTTACCGATTTGGATGGAGATATGTGGATAGTAAAGCTTGATAAAGACACTGTAACAGATACAATAACTAGCGTAGCTACTATTAGCATGCATGATGTTATAAAGGTATATCCAACTATCGTAAAAAATGGCATTGTTCATATTAATATGCCGCAAGGGTTTGAGCAAGCCGCAATAAGAGTAACCAACATATCAGGACAGGTTGCAAGTGTGATCGGTAATAATAATAATGGGATAGATAGGGTAATTAATTTAAATAATTTGCCTGATGGAGAATATGTATTGCAGGTATTGAATGCTGGGAAAACTTATAGTTATAAGGTCATTGTACACAAAGAGTAGCAAAATTTCATATATCAAAGCTTGCCGGAAGGGTAAATCATTAAATATTGTGATTACCATTATCTTTGCGCCATGCAAATTTTAGACGGCACAGCCGTAGCCGCACACATCAAAGAGCAGATAAAGAAGGAAGTGGATGAAATGAAGGCAAGAGGAGGTAAAACACCTCACCTTGCAGCCATACTGGTGGGTGAAAACCCTGCCAGCCAGGTATATGTAGGCTCTAAAGTGCGCACATGTAAGGAGCTGGGATTTGACTCAACCCTATTGCATTTTGATGCGAATATTTCTGAAAAGCATTTATTGGAAAATATCAACAGGCTCAATGAGGATGAATCGGTAGATGGTATATTGGTACAATTGCCATTGCCAGGCCATATAGAGCCGGATATAATTATTAATAGCATTAATCCATTGAAAGATGTGGATGGTTTCCATCCCATCACCCAGGGGAAAATGTTGCTTGGCCAGCCATCTTTTTTGCCGGCAACCCCTTATGGCATTATGATGATGCTGGATCATTACAACATCAATACAGATGGCATGCATGCAGTGGTGATAGGCAGGAGCAATATTGTGGGTACACCGATGTCTATATTGCTAAGCAGAAACGGTAAGCCTGGAAATGCGACTGTGACGCTCTGCCACTCCAGAACAAAGAACCTGAAGGATATTACGATAACAGCCGATCTCATAGTGGCTGCAATAGGCAGACCACGATTTATAACAGCAGACATGGTGCGCGAAGGCGCTGTTGTAATAGATGTGGGAATGAACCGCATTGAGGACGATACACGCAAAAGCGGCACAAGACTGGTGGGTGACGTGGATTTTGATAATGTAGCCGAACTTTGCAGCTATATAACACCTGTCCCCAAAGGGGTAGGCCCGATGACAATATGCGGGCTCATGAAAAATACACTTACGGCTGCCAAGCTACCCAAGCCGAGATATAACTAAACGAATTGTGATAAAGACTGAGGAACATATATCGGTATATTCTGTGATGGAGCACTTTTATACATTGCAGGGCGAGGGATATTATGCCGGACAGGCAGCATATTTTATTCGCCTGGGAGGTTGTGATGTGGGCTGTGTGTGGTGCGATGTGAAAGATAGCTGGGATGCAGGCAGGCACCCGCAAATGAATACTAAAGAAATAGTAGACATAGCAAAGCGATCTCCGGCGCGTATTGCTGTGATCACCGGTGGAGAACCTGCTATGTATGATCTTACAGCACTTAGTAATGCCTTGCATAAAGAAGGTTTTAGTGTACATATAGAAACGTCTGGTGCATATCCTTTAAGTGGTTCTTTGGATTGGGTTACGTTATCTCCCAAAAAATTTAAAGCCCCACTCAAAGAATGTCTTGGGCAGGCTAATGAGCTTAAAGTAGTCATTTACAATAAGTCGGATTTTACCTGGGCGGAGGAACATGAAAAGGCTGTCCATGAAAATTGTAAGCTGTATTTACAGCCGGAATGGAGCAAAAAAGAGCAAATTAACCCGCTGATAATAGAATATATTAAGCAACATCCGGAATGGCAATTATCTTTACAAACTCATAAATATATCAACATCCCATAGCGTATGACCTGGTTACAAACCGTTATCTTAGGAGTGGTAGAAGGAATTACCGAATTTCTTCCCATCTCATCTACAGGGCACATGATCATTGTAAGCTCTATTATGGGCATTAATGAGGAAGCATTTACAAAATTGTTTGAAGTGTGTGTGCAGTTTGGAGCTATTCTTTCTGTGGTGGTATTGTACTGGAAAAAGTTCTTTGATTTCAGCAGGTTTGAGTTTTATTTAAAACTTGTTGCGGCATTTATACCTGCTGCCATTATGGGGGCATTGTTTTCTAAAAAAATAGATACACTGCTGGAAAGTAGCATGGTTGTGGGAGTAAGCTTGCTGGTGGGTGGTATTATATTGCTGTTTATCGACTCGTTGTTTAAGAATAACTCTATAGATATGGACGGGGAGATAACATATAAAAAAGCGTTCATTATTGGCTGCTTCCAGGTGTTGGCTATGATACCTGGAACATCGCGTAGTGCTGCCACAATAGTAGGCGGACTACAACAAAAGCTGACACGTAAGCTGGCAGCTGAATTTTCGTTTTACCTGGCCGTGCCAACAATGTTTGCCGCTACGGTAAAAAAATTATGGGACTATCATAAGGAAGGGTTTACATTTCAGCCCGGGCAGATGAATATGCTGATAGTGGGAAATGTAATTGCTTTTATAGTGGCTATGATAGCTATCAGAACGTTTATCCAATATGTGCAAAAACATACATTTCGAGCCTTCGGGATTTACCGCATTATAGCTGCAATAGCAATATTTGCACTAATGTTCGCCGGTTATATAAAGGCATAATTTCGAAAAGATTAGCCCTGAGCGGCGAGCAACAGATCCAGGTCTGTGTACTTTAGGTTAAAGCGTTTGGCAATGGGAGCGTTAGTAACACAACCTTTATAAAGATATACTCCTGTACGGATGCCACTTTTTGCCTGGATCAATTCGTCTACACCACCCATATCAGCGCATTGCTGCATGATCGGCATCAACACATTGCTTATGGCACGTGATGCAGTACGGGATACACTTGATGCTATATTGGGTACGCAATAGTGGATAACATCATATTTTTTGAATGTTGGATTCTCGTGAGAAGTAAGCCTGGAAGTTTCAAAGCAGCCCCCGCGGTCTATGCTAACATCAATGATCACAGAACCGGCCTTCATGTTGCTTACCATTTCTTCACTAACGACAACAGGAGTTATGCCGTTAACAGGCTTTAAAGCTCCAACTGCGACATCTGCATCGGCTAATTCATCTGCAAGAGTAACCGGTTCTAATACAGAAGTGAAGCAGCGGCGGCCAATATTATTCTGCAAACGCATCAAACGGTAAATGGAATTATCAAAGATCTTAACTGAAGCGCCAAGACCAAAAGCCGTACGGGCAGCAAACTCGCCTACTACACCTGCGCCGATAATTAATACTTTAACAGGGGGTACACCTGAAATGCCGCCGAGTAATATACCCTTCCCATTATGTACATTGCTTAGATATTTAGCAGCCGTAAGTATTGCAGAACTTCCTGCTATCTCACTCATAGAGCGCACAATAGGATAGGTCCCTGCATCATCTTTTATTGAGTCGAAAGCAATGGCGATTATTTTTTTCTGTACCAGTTGTTCCAGCATTTCTACCTTTAGAATAGGCAGATGTATGGGAGAAATCACAACCTGGTTGGGTTGCAACAGATTTATCTCCTCTTCAGATATTGGAGCGGATTTGATGATAGTTGTGGCTTTGTACAATTCAGCTTTTTCGTAAACGATACGGGCACCGGCTTCATTGTAATCACTATCAAAATAAAATGAGCCCTCTCCGGCACTATGTTCTACAGCAACATCATGGCCATTGTTGACCAATACAGAAACTGCTTCGGGGGTCAATGCCACCCTGTTCTCCTGGAAAGAAGTTTCTCTCGGTATACCAATGAAAAGCTGTTTCTTTTTAGGCAGTATCTCAAGCGTTTCTTCCAGAGGGATATAAGAAAACGAAGGTGATACATATGGTCTTTTACTCATACCCTGGGGCACTAAATTTTCTATCCAACTAATATACAAAACTACTTCTTATAAAAGAAGCATATTAACATCTAAAATGATGTTAAGGTATTGAGACAAAGTTCATGAAATAGTGGATAAGTAACACACTTTTGTACCTTTAAATTTTATTTTTGCAATAGGTTTAGGAAACATGGCGTTAAGACAATCACAGCAACAGAAGTTACTACAGAAACTATCTCCACAGCAGATTCAGCTAATGAAATTGCTGCAGGTGCCTACTGCAAACCTTGAAGAACGTGTAAAAGAAGAGCTTGAGGAAAACCCAGCGCTTGAGTATGGCAACGAGAATGAAGATGGCACGCAGGATGAATATAACCTACAGGATAATGAAGAATCGGACTATGAAAGTGATAATAATGAAGATGTAGAGCTAAGCAATGATACAGCAGAAAAGGTGGACCTGGAGGACTTTTTGCGACATGAGGATGATGACA
>DATNFP010000168.1:0-3924 GCA_035606335.1 Flavipsychrobacter sp.
ATTTGCCGCTCCTTTAAAAATATTAACCTTCCCGGTATGATATCCAATAAATAAACTGCCACCTCTGATAATTTCCCAGTTTATGCCGTAAAATATATTTTCAAATGTCTTTTCATTGATACTCAGGCCAAACGTGGGGTATATTCTTTCAATCATGTTGTGGTCAGCAACTGAGCTACGTCCCTTTAATTTAAAAGTAGGTATATCAAGTTTGAGAATGTTTTTTTCGAAAAAAACAATGGGAGACCAATAAATTGTTCCCATGAAAGTTGTCATAATTCTATCACCATCATCTGCAAGTTTAACCACCTTGGCCGAGCCATCTATCGAATTGACCAGGGAATACGTGGGGTTATGTAATTGCGAGTTTAAAATTCCTAAATCTATAGATGCATTATAATAACCAGACAAAGGAATGGTATAAGTGCCAATTGTTGTTTTGGTTACAGTATTGTGCACATCCTCCGTCCTGGTTAACTGAAATTCTACATCCTCTTTATCTGATGGGCGCAGTACCGAAATCGATTCTGCATAGATAATGGTTCCTTTCAAGTCCCTTTCAGGTGGGACAGCGTTTTTAATTACGGTTTCACCGGTGATTTTGCCTGAAGTTTGTACAAAAGAATAACTCCTACCAGCTGCCTTTCTGTAAATCACATGAATCACATAATTTATCCAGGGTACACCGTTAGGAATATTATCCCCAATGACATTCCCATTCTCATCAAAAAAAATATGTACATAGTTCGCTCCCACTGGTATCAATTTATCATTAACCTCGATGTTAGCGTGATTATGTGTTTTTTTGATAATCATTCCATAATCAGTTCGACTTAGAGTTTGATAACTCGTGGTATAGAATTGGACGGCGCCATCATCCTGGGCATACATCAAGGTGGATTTTACAATTAAAAATAGTAGCAATACTTTTTTCATTTTTATTTTTTTGAATTATTATTCTTTCTTATTTGGGAATGCTTACATCTGGCAATTTTCTTTTAAAATCCCACTATACTGTTGATCTTCAAATTATGTAAAAGCATAGTTGATTTGCAAAATCCACGAAGTCAAAACTAAGTGCCTGTTCATGTAAATAGCTGATAGTAGCTTCTATTTAGAGGGAAACCTTTTGAGGTATTGATAAGATTGGACTATTAAATTTATTAAAAAGAATTAAGATATCAAAGCAAATTGGTATAGGAATTATGAAAATAGCGAGTACCCGGCTATCCATAGAATATCCAAATATAAAAACTCAACTGTCCATATGTTTTCAACTACGAACAAGTAAGAATGCTTAGACTCTGAAACAACCCAAAAAGTAGTTTTTCTTCTATACAACTAAGCCACGTTCTGTTTGAGTTTGTTTAGTTTTTGTTCAGGATAGGCGATTTTAGCCTTCTGCCGGCACCCACATGTTCTACGCTATTCCACACTGATTGAAAAAAAATGCGTAACAGAGCTAAATTAGGTTACCTTTCGAGTCAAACAAATTACATCTAATTACTTTAATTTATGAAACAAACAACGGGCGTATTATTACAAAGGAAATATAAAGAGATACTTGAACAGTGGATACAGCAACAATTAAAAGATGACGCGTTACGGGAAGATCTGATGTCCAACGAAGAGCTTCGCCACGAGTCGGAAGAGTTTCTGCACTCGCTTTTAAACGCGGTTAAGAAAGATAACTATACAGATATCGATGCACCCGAGTACGAAAAAACCCTGGAAGCACTTTCCGGAATTTCGACAGCGCGGGCTACCAAAGGATATTCCCCGAGGGAAACAAGTAACTATATCTTCAGCTTAAAGGATGCACTTTTTATCATTTTAGAGAAAGAGATCACTGATAAAGCCCGCCTGTATAAAGAATATCATAGGGTAAACAAGCTTATTGATAGTCTTGGCATCTATACTTTTGAAGCGTTTATTCGTGGACGTGAGGATGTGATCATGAGGCAGACCAGCGAAATATCAGAAATATCAACCCCTGTAATACAGGTATGGGATGGGATACTTGCCCTTCCAATTATTGGCACACTTGACAGTTCACGGACACAGGTAGTAATGGAAAACCTGTTAATGAAAATTGTAGATACAGAAAGCACCATAGCTATCCTGGATATTTCCGGTGTACCGGCAGTAGATTCGCTGGTAGCCCAGCATTTGATAAAAACAGTAAGCGCCACCCGTCTTATGGGTGCCGAATGTATCATCAGCGGCATCAGGCCCGAAATAGCGCAGACAATTGTGCATCTCGGTATCGACCTTTCAGGGATCATTACTAAAGCATCGCTGGCTCATGCATTGCGCTTTGCTTTCGGTTTGCTGAAAATTGAAGTAAAAAAATCAACCGATAAAATTAAAACAGGAATTTAAAATATGGAGAAGATACCTATACTGAAAATGGGTGATTTTTTACTCGTAACGATCCAGGTAGATCTTTACGACAGGCTTGCGCTTAACCTTGAAGCCGACCTCGTGGGCACAATAAATAAATACCAGTCGAAAGGCGTTTTAATTGATATTTCGGCGGTAGATATAGTAGACTCCTTTATGGGAAGAATACTGGGTAACATTGCCCAAATGTCAAAAATCCTGGATGCGCATACCGTGGTAGTGGGCATGCAGCCAGCTGTTGCTATTACATTAATTGAGTTGGGTATGCCGATGAGCGGTGTTTTTACTGCATTAAATGTTGAAAGGGGAATGGAATTATTGAGAGCAAAAATTTTCACCGATGATGCAGACACAGAAACTGATAGTGCTGAGTAACGAGGTAATAACAATTCTTAAAGAACATGATGTAGTTTTCCTACGTGGCCGTATATCGCAATATGCCGATAAAATACAAATGGGCCTCTTAAATAAAACCAAATTGCTCACGGCCGCCAGTGAACTGGTAAGAAATATGATCAGCTATGCCGGGCAGGGGAAAGTATTGTGCGAAATTGTTGCTTCGATCGGGCTTGAAAAGGGCATACGCCTCACTTTTACAGACAGAGGCCCGGGCATAAAGGACATATCCCTTGCAATGAAAGATGGATATACAACAGGTAAAACATTAGGACTTGGTTTGCCAGGCGCAAAGCGTTTGGTGAGTGTTTTCGAAATAAAAAGCCAGCCGGGTAAAGGAACTACTGTTGTAATAATAAAATGGAAAAATGGTTAATACGCCACATATATCGATCGTAGTACCAAACAGAACCTACCAGGCAATCGCACGATCAGAAATAAAAAGAATTGCCAACACGGTTGGCTTTACATCAAACCGGCTGGCAGAGATCGAGATCATTGTTGCCGAAATGACCAGCAACCTTGTAAAACATACGACTGCAGGCGGGGAAATTTTGGTGAAATCAATTGCAGGCGATAATCCGGGGATGGAATTGATCTGTATAGATGGAGGCCCGGGGATGGAATCTGTTTTCAAAATGATGGAAGACGGCGTCTCGTCCACTAATACCATGGGGCAGGGGCTGGGCGCCATCAGGAGATTGTCCGACGATTTTGATATTTATTCTTTGAAAGACTGGGGCACCATATTAGTATCACGTATTTATATAAATACACCGGCTATACAGAAAAAAAGACCCGCAGAAGTTAGAGTGCTGATGGTTTCCAAAGAAGGAGAAAGTGTTTGCGGTGATAATTACCACTTCAACATTAACAAGGCCAACCAGTTAAAATTTATATTAAGCGATGGGCTGGGACACGGAAAGCAAGCGGCTATTGCAGCCGACGAAAGCATTGCATCATTCCTGAGTAACCCGTTACTGCCTCCAAACGAACAAATCAAAAAAATTCATGCGGCCATTAAAAGTACCCGGGGTGCGGTAATAAATATATCTTACCTTGACTTTACCAATAAGCAGATCATGTATTGTGGAGTAGGCAATATTTCATCCAACATTTTTTCGA
>DATNFP010000169.1:0-6678 GCA_035606335.1 Flavipsychrobacter sp.
TTGACTACAGAAAAGTGTGAAAAAATACTTATAGCCCCTCTTGACTGGGGGCTTGGTCATACCGCCAGATGTGTACCCGTGATCCGTTACCTGCGTAGTTTGGGACATCACGTAACATTTGCAGGCAACGAATGGCAAACACACTTTATAAGTGAAACCTTTGGCGATATAGATATTATCCATTTAGATGGATATGATGTAAGATATGGAAAAACAAAGAGTAGTTTCATACTTACTATTTTAACCCAATTACCAAGGTTGTATAGAACCATACGTAAAGAACATGAATGGTTGCTACAACAAACGGCAAAGCACAATTTTGATAGAATTATATCTGACAACCGTTATGGGCTATATCATGCCAGAATTCCCAGCGTGATCATGACACATCAATTGCAATTGCAATCAGGAATAAACAATACTGCTGATGACGAACTCAGGAAGCTGCATTACAAATACCTGGATCATTTTAATGAATGCTGGGTTGTGGATGTAGAAGGAACACCCAACCTGAGTGGTAAATTAGCTCATCCACAAAAACTGCTTGATAATACACATTTTATAGGATTAATTTCCCAATTTGAGGCAAGCCACAACCCGGAAGAAAAAACATTAGTTGTTTTATTATCAGGGCCTGAACCTCAACGAAGTATCTTATCCGACATTTTGTGGAAGCAGTTAAAAGATTATACGGGGTCTGTAACTTTTGTAGAGGGTAGCAACAATGCGGAAATGCGCAATGAGATTCCATCGAATATTAATTATTTCAGGCAAATTACAGGTACTCTATTGCAGCCTTTGCTGGAAGAAGCCAAAATGGTTGTATGCAGAAGCGGCTATTCTACATTAATGGATTTGATAGCGCTAAATAAAAAAGCTATCATTATTCCTACACCCGGCCAGACAGAGCAGGAGTATCTTGGTAAACATTTACATGCCGAAGGCATATTTTTCAATGTTGAACAAAAGAACTTTGATTTAAACGCTACTCTCGGAAAAACCGCAGATTTTCCGTTTCGAAAACTACAAATACAAGGAGCACATACTCAATTTCAGAAAGTTATTAACCGATGGCTAAATAGTTAACACAATGTTTTCCCATCATCTATACATCAATAAAATATTACTTTTTAATGAGATGTTAATGGTTTGCAAACAGTGATCCCTTATAGCTTGTTCTGATACTTTTGAGTCCAAACTTAAAATTATGAACATGCGTAAAGTTTCTTCCATTATTTGCGTATTGCTATTTGCCATTACAAGCTGTAAAAAAATTGACCAACATCCGTATAATTATACTTTTCAGAATAATACTAACCAAAGCATCAATATAGATGTGTATCAGACTTCCGGAGACTACAATAACAACACCAATGTATTTCTGCATGCAGTTGTGCAGCCATATGGCACTTTCATGACTCCGCAGCTTGTAAATGGCGCAAGCTATTATGTGGATTGGTACAACAATGATTACACTGTAACCAATTGGGTAAACAATCCATATTCATCTTTCCTTAGCTCAGTGGTTATTAACCCTACGCTTCAGAATAATATGATGAGATTATCCGCCCCCTTGGATTATGTAAGACTGTTGTGCATTAATGGGAATCAATACAAAACCAGGTGGAAAGCAGTAGGAGGACATGAGGATGTAGATGGAACCAATATACCCTGGGACCAACTAACGCCCGATCAGCAATATATACAGATGGAGTTCAGAAAAGATTTTAGTACTAATTATTATTACATAGTTGACGGGCAGTACTGGAACAGCGGAAACCTTATTTATGAAACAGAATCCGGTGGCATAAATGGAGGAAACACTTCAGGTAATGTAACAATTAAAGTAGGCTATAACGATCGTTTCGTGGGAAATATTGCTTATCCGCTTACAGCGCCTGCCGGCACACCGGGCGCTAAACCAACTGACACTATTACTGTAAGTCTACAAGATGTAGGGGTGTTTCAAATGGTAAGAATGACGAATAACTAATCGTTCGTTATTGGAAATGTCTTATTCCGGGTGAGGGATAATATTTTATTATAAAGTTCTTTTGGATCAAAAGGTTTGGAGATATAATCATTCATGCCTACTTCGAAACATTTATCCGATTCACCTTTGATGGCATCTGCGGTCATTGCAACAATAGGCACGGGATTCTTCATTATGTTTCTTATGTGATAGGTAGCTGTATAGCCATCCATTTCAGGCATTTGCAGATCCATAAGCAAAATGTCAAAATCCTGGTAATTCAGTTTTTCTAATGCACTTTTCCCATTACCTGCTATTTCCACTTCGGCTTTTTGTCTCAGCAATGTCTGCCTCACTACTTTTTGATTGATAAGGTTATCTTCTGCTACAAGTATCCTGATGCCTTTCAGCATTTCATTATTGTTATTAACAACTTCATTTATTTGTGCAGGATTGGTATTGCTGCTCTGTACTATTTTATAAGGGATCTGCACATTAAATATCGATCCTTTGCCAAGGGTACTGGTTGCATTTACAGAGCCGTTTTGCAGTTCGGCAAGTTGTTTTACAATGGCCAGACCAAGACCAGTGCCACCGTGCAATCGGGATATGCTAGTATCGCTTTGCACATAGCTTTCAAAAATGTTATCTATTTTATCCTGGGCAATACCTATTCCGGTATCGATCACATCAATGCACATCAATAATGAGTCTTCAGTGTATGATTGAGGATAGACTTTAATTTCGATAGAGCCACTGTCGGTGAATTTTATTGCGTTGCCAACAAGGTTAATGATTATTTGTTGCAGACGGATAGGGTCTCCATTTAATGTATCGGGTATTGTTGTATCTATGAAGCAATTCAGGGCTAATTTCTTCTCATTGGCCCTTACCAGCAAGGGATACATTGTTGTCTGAATAATATTGCGAGGCTTGAAATCAATCGTTTCAAGATGAAATTTACCTGATTTGATTTTAGAGAAATCCAGCAGGTCATTAATGATCGACAAAAGGTTTTTGGCAGATTCACCAATGGCATCGAGATATTCTTTTTGTTCAGCATTAAGACTTGTATCCCGCATCAGGTTGCTCATGCCGATGATACCATTCATAGGAGTACGGATCTCATGGCTTATGTTAGCAAGAAAAGTTTCCTGTGCAGCCTTTGCTTGTTCGGCTTCTTTTTTTGCCCCGATAATTATCTGTTCAGACAGTTTGAGTGCAGTAATGTCGGTATCGATACCGCATATATATTCCACTTCGCCCTGACCATTAAAAATCGGAAATTTTATTGCCCAGAAATATGCCCTGTTACCATTTTTAAGAAGAAAGTCTTCTTCAAAGGGGATGGGCCTTTTTTCTGACATCACCATTTCGTCTTGCCTGTGAACTTCTTTTATTTTTTCTTCAGTATATACATCACTATTGATAATGTCTTCGTTCCTTTCTACCCCGGTGATAGTTTTAAATTTTTGGTTTACGAATACAAAATTTCCTTGCAGGTCTTTGATGTATACAAGTGCCGGGCTATGGTCCAGGATTGTCTGCATTAATTTTTGCTGGGATTTTTGTGATTGTTCCATGCTTTGCAGTTCCAATTGCAGTAGCCTTTCTTTTTCAGTATCCCATATCATCAAAGTGAGCTCTGTGATCTCATTATTACTATTTTTTACAGGATATATGCGGCATGAAACCCACTTATCAACTCTTTCTATTGTGAATACCTGCACCTGTATTGTCTCAGGATATTCTTCAGTGATTTCCATATTCGCGATAATATCCGCTATCTGCGGTCTGAAAATTGCCGGCATACACTTCAATAAATTTCCACCGGTCAGCTCATCAGCATTATACCCGGATATGCGTTCGATATTTTTACTTACAAAACGTATTATGCCTTGCCTGTCTATGGTAATTGTAGAAAATCCTGAGTCTTCAATTAGCTTTCTATACCTTGTTTCACGCAGCCTTACACGGTGTTCTTTTCTGCGTAGGCGGTGGGTATTGTTGCGAAGGAAAATTAACGTAATGATCATCCCTATTCCAAACAAGGTATAAGCAAGTATGGATGCCGCAATATTTATGTCGTTTGTGGCTAGTTCCGGATGTGAATAAAGGATAGCTGCATGAATAATAAGCAGACAAGGAAAAATAATAACAGAGGCAAACAGTGCAATTATATATCTACGTTGGTCCATTCGGGGCTCATCTCATGAATACAAGAGAAATATGCAGTGGCCTAAGATAATCTAACTTCTTCATATTATTACCAATTAAAAATAAAAATTGTATAAAAACGATTGGAAACGAGGTGTTAATTAATATGAATATTAATAGCGTATGTATGTTTTAGATATAAAATAACTGTTAATTGAAAAAAAATTTCACTCGGGAAATATCGGGTATAAGTCTTAATTTAGTTGATTAGTTTTATTAGGTATAAATTAAAATATGTGAAAAAACTTTTATGATGAAACCTCTACTTACGTTATTGTTTGCCCTGTCTGTTTTTTCGTTTGCCGAGGCTCAAACGGTTTACCCGCTTTCTGACCTGACATTAACTTATTATTCGGGTACTTCTTTTACGCCGGTGGATTCCAGCCATTTTGGCTATTCTTCATCAAGAACCAGCAAGGTAATGTTGGGAATATTCGATTATGACTCTGCGATCACTTATAACTATAATCCGGGCTATACTCAATATTCCAAAATTACACAGCTGTTTGGGCCTATGAATGCAGTGCTCCTTAGTAACTGGAAAATACGGGATGTATCTGGTAAAAAATGGATAGATTCATTCCAGATAAATTATTCTTTAAATGCCGCCAATCTGGATTCTACCGAGTTAACGCAGTATTATGATACATCAAGCAGTAAATGGATAAGCCTGAACAGATATATATACACTCATGATGGGAGCAATAATCTGACAATGACGCTCATTCAGCTTTATGATACCGGTGCAAAAACTTTTATAAACCAGGGAATATACAATTACTATTATGATGTAAGTAATAGATTAGACTCGTTCCTTTATAGAACTTTTAGTCCTTCAACAGGAATTACTAATAATTCAAGAGGAAATTATCAATACGATACGGCTAATTTGCTAATAAGCTATATGCATGCCGGATGGGATAATATAAAATTTGTTTGGGTTCAAGATTCAGTTAATTTTTATTATTACGATGCCTTGAAGAACAGAATTAAGACCATGTACCTTACAAATACAACTGGTCCTTTACAGCCTACAGCAATAGATACAGATACTTATGATGCAAGTAACGATCTGCTTTCTATTACAGATAAATTATTCATTTCCGGTGTTTACAAAAACAACAGACAATATAACTGGACTTACAACACCAATAATGATCCTGTGCTGTATGAAACCTCTACATGGAATTCAGATTTTGCTGCATGGGAGGAGGTAACAAATAATGACAGTGAGATCAGGTATTACTATAATAAGCCGGATACATCTGGTACCACACCGGGTGCAGTGAAAAATGTTAATAATACGGTGGCCAACATTAATATTTTCCCTACTCCTGCGCAGGGTGTTTTAAATATGTCGTTGACATGGGGTAATGCTCAGCCCTTTTCTGTAAGTATATATAATATGAATGGCCAGTTAATGCGCCAATGGAGTGTAGCAGCAACAAAAACTTATAATACAAGCATCCCTGTAGCAGACCTCGCCACAGGCACTTATATAATAAATGTAAGAGGCGAAAACGCCCAATTATCGCGGCAGGCAATGATTATTCATTAAACAGACTCATAACAATAAACCGCAGGAATTTTGCGGATATAAATGAATTAGCCCCTGATTTTCAGGGGCTAATTCATTTATAATATGCTTGAGAAGTTTTCGACTATCATTTATACATCAATACGTGCATATTTGGCGTGCTTTTCTATAAACTCTCTGCGGGGGGCTACTTCCTCGCCCATCAGCATGGCGAATACACGATCTGCTTCGGCAGCACTGTCGATGGTTACTTTTTTCAGTGTACGCGTATCGGGGTTCATTGTTGTGTCCCAAAGCTGTTCGGCATTCATTTCTCCAAGACCTTTGTAGCGCTGCACATTCACGCTGTCTTCTTTACCGTTTGCCAGTCTTTCTACTGAACTTTTACGGTCTTCTTCGTTCCACGCGTATAGTTGCTCTTTCCCTTTCTTTACCAGGTATAAAGGCGGTTGGGCAAGATAAACACATCCCTGTTCTACCAGTTCCTTCATGTAACGGAAAAAGAAAGTAAGTATCAATGTTGCAATGTGAGAACCATCCACATCGGCATCGGTCATAATGATGACTTTGTGGTAACGAAGTTTTGCAAGGTTTAGCGCTTTAGGGTCTTCTGCAGTTCCTACACTCACTCCTAAAGCAGTGAACATATTTTTTATTTCTTCGTTCTCATATATCTTATGCTCCTGTGCTTTTTCTACGTTCAGGATTTTACCACGCAGCGGAAGGATAGCCTGAAAAGTGCGGTCGCGTCCTTGTTTTGCGGTACCGCCGGCTGAATCCCCTTCCACAAGGTATAATTCGCAGCGCTCAGGATCTTTATCAGAGCAATCGGCCAATTTACCGGGCATACCGCCACCTGTAAGTACGCTTTTGCGTTGCACCATTTCACGCGCTTTGCGTGCCGCTGCACGCGCCTGTGCAGCTATGATCACTTTATCAATGATCAGTTTCG
>DATNFP010000170.1:0-68190 GCA_035606335.1 Flavipsychrobacter sp.
AAAGACCTGGCAGAAGCGACTAAAGATGATGAAGCATCCGCTTACATCGATAAAATGATTGGCTCTATTTATAGAAACCAAGGGGTTCTCGACAAAGGGAAATTCTATATAAAGGAATCTATCGAGAGTTTCAAACGCTTAAATGACTCTCTATATCTCGCTGATGCGCTTTCCAGCCTTGGCTCTTTATACCTACTTGAAAAAAATTATGATTCAGCATTTTTTTGTTTCAGGAGGTGTAGTGAATTATACAAACGTTCCGGCAACCTGACTAATCTTGCCTATTCCATCGAGAACATAGCAGATGTTTACATCAGCATCGGGCGTACTAAGCTACACCCTGCCACAGACTCCGCTTTATTTTATTACCGCCGGGCATACCAGATCTTCAATTCTTTAAACAACGCTGAAAATGAATTGTACGAAAAGTTCAAGATCGGTGTCGCGTTGAACATGCTTGGCCAATACAATGAAGCTGCCGAAGACCTCAAACTTGCCTTAGATCACTTTGATTCATCAAAAGAAATGGATAATACTTATGCTATCGATACCGAATTAAGTTCTGTTTACGAGCATGAGGGAGATTATAAACAAGCCTATTATTACCTGGACAGAGCCGGAGTTTATAAAGACTCTCTGGATAAACGTAACAGGAACGAGATGATGGCCAATATGCTTGCCAAATATGACGCTGCAAAAAAAGACAAGGCATTTATATTGCTCAATGAACGACAGGCTGCTACCCAGCACAGGCTCGCACGCACACGCGTCATTACTATCCTCTCCCTGGGCTTGCTCGCTGTGATAATTATTTTAGCTATCACATTGGTAAACAGGTACAGGATAAAACAACGTTTGCGCCAGATGGAAATGCGCAACCAGCTCGCCAGCGATCTGCATGATGATATTGGTGGTTCGCTAAGCAGTATCCTGTTGCTAAGTAAAATGGCATCGCAAAATATACCTGCCAATTCGGGAAACGCAGCTTTGATAAACAAGATAAGCACCAATTCAAAAGAGGTAATGGAGCGCATGAGCGATATTGTCTGGGCTACCAATCCAAAATTCGATTCAGGAACTAATCTTAAAGAGCGCCTGGAAAATTATATCATACAGGTAAGGCAAATGTCTCATCTCGATGTAACTGCAAATATTTCCGATGACATTAGCGAAATAAAGTTTCCGGTCCTGATGCGAAAAAATATTTACCTGGTATGTAAAGAAGCTGTCAATAATATCTTAAAACATGCCGAAGCAACCGAGTTGATAATAGAAATAGGCGTTGATCATAAAATGCTTACAATGCTCATAAAAGATAATGGCAAAGGTTTCGATACATCAAGATCATTTCAGGGCATAGGATTAGAAACTATGGTATTACGCGTAAAGGCTTGCGAGGGGGAATTGGATATGCAGTCATGCCCCGGCAAAGGTACTACCATCTCAATTTTGATACCTGTCCCCCATTCTCGGTATTTCGCATAACATTCTTTTTCACTCAATTTGCATTATATATGAATGTACAGGGGCAAAAAATAAAGGTGGTGATATTTGAGGATAATATTCACCTGCGTGAGTCTCTGGCTTTCCTCATCAATGCTTCTGATGACTTTGTGTGCGTCAATGCTCACCCTAATGCAAGGCAAGCGTTGCTGCACATAAAGGCAGAAAAGCCGCAGGTAGTAGTAATGGATATTGAAATGCCCTTTGTGGATGGGATCGAGGCAACAGCTTTGATAAAAGGTGAATATCCTGAGACACAGATATTGATACTTACTGCGTTCGATGATAATGATAAGATCTTCCGGTCCCTATGTGCCGGCGGCTCAGGCTATTTGCTAAAAGATTCTTCGCCGGAACAGATAATACAGGCGCTGAACGATGTGGTAAAGGGTGGTTCCGCTCTTTCTCCTTCAGTGGCCAAACGGGTGGTAAATTTCTTTCAGCGCTCCAAGCTGGAGCCTTCTGAAATGAATAATTTAACACCAAAGGAAAAAGAAACACTACAACACCTGGTGGATGGAAAAAGTTACAAGATGGCAGCCGATGCGATGAATATATCTATCGAGACGGTAAAGTCTCACATCAAAACGATATATCGTAAGCTCCATGTAAACAGCAGCTCAGAAGCTGTGGCAAAGGCCATCCGCCAGGGTTTTTTTAATAATTGAGGCTTAGCATTATAACAGACCAACACTGCTAAGCCTCTCCCCTTTTATAAGAATTTATCTAAGCTTCCAGTTGCGACAACGCGTGCTCCAGCTTGCCTAGCATTTCATTTATCTCTTCTTTTCTGCAGGTGCCTATGCTAAGGCGGTACCATGGCGATTTATGATCTGCCCCAAACGCATAGAAAGGCACAACCGCCAGCTTTGCCTCACTTAATAAATAGCTGGTTACTTCTGCTTGCGTATCCAATGTCTTACCTTGAAATTTTTTGCCTGCAAGATCTATTTTTAGCGTCAGGTATATTGCTGCTTGTGGCGTTATGGCATCCACAGCATATCCTTTCTTCTTCAGTGCTATAAAGCCATCATATATCTTCCACAATCTTTCTTCCAGCTCGCTTTTAAAATGAGTCAGATGTTTTTTGATCGCATCTTTTTTCACCAGGAATTCAGAGGTAGCCTTTTGCTCTGCCATTGGCGCCCATGCCCCTATATGTGTGAGGAGGGCCTTCATTTTGCCAATTACATGCGATGGGCCTAACCCCCAGCCTACACGCACACCGGTCGCTGCAAATGCTTTGGATATGCCATCTATGAACACAGTATATTCTTTCATTTCAGGCCGTACTGAAACCGGGTTAAAATGTTGTGTGCTTCCGTATGTAAGAGTAAAATACATCTGGTCAAACATCACATACAGTTTCTTTTCTCCCGCGCCTCGTTGCTTGTTTTCCTCAAGCACAAGGTCACATATCTTGCCCAGCTCTTCTTTATCCAGCGTAGTGCCCGTAGGGTTTTGTGGTGTGCAAAGGCACAGCAAGGCTGCTCCTTTTATATGCGGCGCAATATCTGCGGCAGTAGGCATAAAGTTGTTCTCTGGGTGCGTATCTATTACGCAATGAGTTCCTTCGTTCATATGCACATAGTGGTTGTTGTTCCACGATGGCACGGCATATATTACTTTATCACCCTTATTTACAATAGCACGGAAAAAAGAATAGATCACCGGGCGGCCTCCGCTGGCTATCAGTATCTCATTGGTGGCATATTCCAGCCCTTCATGTTCCTTTATGAATTCAGCCACGGCGCTGCGAAGCTCCAGCAAACCATCAGCAGGAGGATAATTGGTATAATGTTCTTTATACGCCTTTATTATTTCTTCTTCCAGCTCGGCAGGAATAGGAAATATGCGTGGGTCAAAATCTCCAATGGTATAATTGTAGATCTTTTCTCCTTTTTTTACACGCGCACTTATTTCATTTCCCAGGCGAACAATTTCAGAACCTGTAAGCGTTTCCGCAAGCTGACTTAGCTGACTCATTTTTTGCTATCTGTGTTTTATAAATATATGTTTTAAATCCCGTATTTACAATAAAAAAGGCCTACCTCATGGTAAGCCTCTAAATGAAATTTTATAATATTTTATTATACAATACCATCCGCGCCTACCTCAGTGGCAAGACAATGATGATGCTTTCGATTAATATTATTGTTCATTGAGGCGCAAATGTAAGGAGAAATGGGGATAATGGAAAATGTGGTGCGTTAATAATAAAATTTTCCTGTTTATTAAACGTTATTTAAAACCAATGTATTATCTCTTTTAATTTGAGCAACTTTGAAATGAAACTTACGTTTAATCACACAAACCTCCACACATGACAACTCCGTCCGCAGCCACAAACGAAATAGCATTCAAACGCATAACCCAACAACACATCCCACAACTAATAGAGCTCCGATTAGAATTCTTAATTTCTTTAAAAGGTCGTCAGACACAGGAAAAAATCGACGCTTTAATTAAACATTTACATCAGTACTACAATATTGCTATCCCTGCCGAAACTTTTGCGGGATGGATGGCATGGGTAAATGAAAAAGCGGTAGGTGTTGGCGCATTGGTAGTTCGGGAGCAACCGGGCCAGTTCGATTGGCCTGAAGGGCGTTTAGGATATGTATTGAATATGTACACAGTTCCAGAATATCGCAAAAGAGGTATATGCTCTACCATTTTACAGGAGCTGATCAATTATGCAAAAGACACAGGCTTGAGCCGTCTTGAATTACATGCAGCGCCCGATGGAGAACCTGTCTATCGTAAATATGGTTTTGAAGAATGGAAAGAACCTTTCCTGATGTTGCGATTTAAATAAATTTTCGCCAATTCTTCCTGAACGAAGTCAATTATGATGTGCGGCGGCTGCGAAATGAAGGATCTCATTCGCTCTTAAAATCAGAATACTTCTCTAAAAATGTGAATATCCTTTTTTGTACATACTTTAATAGTAAATTATTTTCGTAGAGAGCGAAGTAGTGTCTTTTGCAGAACCAAATCCCGAAATCCCCTAAAGGAAGAAATGGGTAATAAACGGGAAATGGATGAGACATAATGTTACATCATTAAAAAACACATAACCATTACCAGATAAAGCCAATGATCCAAAACCCAAATCAAAATTCCCCAAAGTCACTTTTATAACGAAACGGGGAAATGCAAAGCAGCATAACAAAGGCAAATAAGTTATGACAAGTAATAGCATTCAAAAGTGGAAGCAATATCGGTATCCTCCTGTTTCACCTATGGGGCGCATTTTTGCGAAGCAAAGGGGAGCGCTATGTGGCATAATCAGCAGGCAAGACAGCAGCGTATAGCTTGCCCGCAAAGAGCGGAGCGATTCTTTAAGGGGCGCCTTTTCTTTGTTACTTTCTTTTGGCGAAACAAAAGAAAGTAAGAGTACAATAGAAAAACAACAGATGAGAAAAAACAAAAATGGCGAAATACAACTGATACCCCATTGTCACATTACCAATCGTCAAATTGCCAACTCACCGACAAAATCCTGACTTTGACCGAAATATATTTTCATAAAGCAGAACACGAAAATAGTTTTGTCCACATAAGACAATCAGCATAATAAATTATTCTAACTTGTTCTAAAACCAAATGCATGACAGTAAAACGTAACGCGGCAGTAGGATTTATTTTCGTTACACTCCTGATAGATTGTATAGGCCTCGGTATTATTATACCGGTCATGCCCAAACTGATACAGCAACTAACCGGCAGCAATCTCAGTGTTGCATCTGAGTATGGCGGCTGGCTCACAGCAGTTTATGCCATCATGCAGTTTGTTTGCGCTCCTATATTGGGTAACCTTAGCGACCGTTATGGCCGTCGCCCTGTGTTGCTGCTTTCATTATTTGGCCTGGGTGTGGATTATCTGTTCCTTTCATTTGCACCTACAATAGGCTTGCTATTCGTAGGTCGTATTATCGCAGGCATATTTGGCGCGAGCTTTACTACAGGAACTGCTTACCTTGCTGATATTAGTACACCCGAAAAGCGCGCCCAAAACTTTGGCCTGGTAGGCGCCGCATTTGGCTTAGGGTTTATTATTGGTCCTGCCATTGGTGGTAAGTTTGGCGAATTAGGGCTCCGTGTTCCATTTATGGTAGCTGCTGCGTTATCGTTGCTTAACTGTATTTATGGACTCTTCATACTTCCCGAATCTTTATTAAAAGAAAACCGCCGCCGTTTTGAATGGAAGCGCGCAAACCCCGTTGGCTCATTACTGCATCTGAAAAAATATCCTATTATTTCGGGGCTTATTGTATCCTTAATATTGATGTACGTTGCGGGCTATTCAGTACAAGCTACCTGGACATTCTATACAATGCTGAAGTTCAATTGGAGCACAGGCCTTGTAGGTTACTCATTAGGGTTTGTAGGTATTTTAATTGCTATTGTGCAGGGCGGCTTAATAAGATATACCATTCCAAAATTCGGACAGAAAAACTCTATTTATATCGGCCTCATTCTCTACATGACAGGATGCGCATTGTTTGGATTCGCCACGCAAAGCTGGATGATGTTTGTCTTTCTTATCCCATATTGTTTGGGGGGCATTGCAGGTCCCGCGTTACAAGGTATCATCTCTTCACAAGTACCGGCAAATGAGCAAGGCGAGCTGCAGGGCGCGCTTACCAGCCTTATGAATGTTACGTCAATTGTTGGCCCATTGATCATGACTGGCTTGTTCAGCTACTTTACCAGGCCAAAGGCACCTGTATATTTTCCAGGTGCTCCATACCTGATGGGCGCGATATTAATGCTGCTGAGTATTATATTTTCTGTCGGTTCATTGAAGGCACATCATTTAGCCACACTGAAAGAAAAAGAAAATGCTATGGAACAAGTGGAAGTTTAAGGTATTTTGCATTTCAAATTAATGATTGATGACCGCCTATAACAGACTGGATTTAATAAAAGCCCTTAAACACTATTTCGGTTACGATACATTCCGGCTGGAACAGGAAAATATTATACAATCAGTTCTTTCCGGCCGCGATGTTTTAGCTATCATGCCTACAGGCGGTGGTAAATCTATTTGCTATCAGTTGCCAGCGCTGTTGTCACATGGCATCACAGTTGTAATATCACCATTGATCGCTTTAATGAAAGACCAGGTAGATACATTGCAGGCGGCAGGTATTTCGGCAGCATATCTTAATTCGTCGCAAACCAATGTCCAGCAGCAAAACATTACAGTAAAAGCCCGTAATGGCGATATTAAGATCCTATACATAGCACCCGAACGCCTGGCGAACAATAAATATTTTATTGATTTCCTGAAAGACCTGAAACCTTCATTATTTGCTGTAGATGAAGCACACTGCATCTCCCAATGGGGCCATGATTTCAGGCCTGAATATTTACAATTAGCTGCATTAAAAAAACATTTTCCCGGCATTCCTGTTATTGCCCTTACAGCAAGTGCCGACAAGCATACACAAAGCGATATTGTAAATAAGCTGGAGCTGCAGCAACACAAAACATTTATCTCCAGCTTCAATCGTCCCAATATCTACTACTCTATCCGCCCAAAGAAAAACACATTCGAGCAGATAGTTAATTATTTGAAGCAGCATCCTGACAGCAATGGAATTATATATGCACTATCACGCTCTTCCACACAAGAATTGGCAGAGCGCATCGCACAGCAAGGCATAACAGCAGCCTATTATAATGCCGGTATGTCATCAGAAGAACGAAACAATGTACAGGAGGCTTTTCAGAGAGACGAAATACGTGTTATTGTTGCTACTATCGCCTTCGGTATGGGGATTGATAAATCCAATGTTCGTTTTGTCATTCATTATGATGTCCCTAAAAACGTAGAAGGCTACTACCAGGAAACCGGAAGGGCCGGCCGTGACGGTCTTCAAAGTAATGCGATCCTTTTCTATTCAGTTGGCGATATCATCAAGTTAAAGAAATTTATTGAAATAGAAAACAATCCCCAGCAAACTGCCATAGCCGAAAAAAAACTAAGGCAAATGCAGGAGTTTTGTGAGAGTGAAAGCTGCAGGAGACAATACATACTGAACTACTTTGGTGAATCGTTCCCTTCCTATTGTGGCAGTTGTGATTATTGCCTCAGTAATCTCGAAGAAAAAGATCTCACTGAAGATGCACAGAAGCTATTATCAGCAGTAGCTCGCACGGGAGAACGATATGGTGCAAATTATGTGATAGATATTTTGCGTGGCGTAGATAGCGAAAAGATACAGTACGCACACACAACGATGAAAACATTTGGTATTGGCAAAAATCTGAAAAAAGAAGAATGGCAATGGATCATACGCCAACTGCTGCAACACAAAATGCTGGAGCGGACAGAAGATAAATACCCACTGTTAAAGCTGAATGAGACCAGTCGCAGAATACTGAGAGGGGATTTAAGCGTAAGATTAGTTGCCAAAAAACCTGAAGAAGCAAAAGAACAAAAAGCACAGCAAGACTATGACGCCACATTAATAAATATTTTACGAAAAGTGCGTTTACAAATAGCCTCACAAGAGCATGTACCCGCTTACATAATAGTATCAGACAATACGCTTGTGGAGCTTGCTACCTATCTACCTCAAACATTTGAGGAATTAAGAAAAATTTCAGGCTTTGGTGATTATAAAGTAGGTAAATATGGTGCTGCCTTTTTAGATGCTGTAAAACAATATGCTCATGAAAACAATCTCTCTTCACGAATACAATTAAAATCTCCCAAAAAAGAAAAACAATCAAATCCTTCAAAAACCGGTAGTGTTTCAGATACAAAGCAAGCATCATTACAACTTTTTAAGCAGGGCTTAAGTATTCCGGAAATTGCTTCTCAGCGCAGCATGGCAACATCAACAATAGAATCGCATCTCGCAACTTTTGTAGCAACAGGCGAAATAGAAATAGAGAAATTCGTTACAAAGCAAAAACTGGAAAAAATGATCGAAGTAATTCAAGCGACAAAACAAACAAGTGCACTTAAACCATTAAAAGACTTACTTGGAGAAGAGTATAGCTATGGGGAAATAAAAATGGCTTTGGAATATTACAAAAGTAAAATGCAGAAATAATCACAGATCGCTACAATTTACCTTGAGGTACCGGTTTGTTATAACCTCCCCATACAAAGCCTATTGTTACAGTATTTCCCATTAGATCAGTTCCGTCAGCATTATTATAATGAACAACATTATATTTTGCTTCCACGCCTAAATAACTGTAATGGCTATAATAATATTTATACGTGGCACCAATGTTCAAATTCAATGATCCTAAATATTTCTCCACTTGACTATACTTATAATAACTCCTCTGCCTCATCACATCTATACGATCATATCCTACGCCACCAATAACCTCAATTTCATTTTTATTTTCACTCCATACTTTATAACTACCATATGCACTAATACAACTACTAAAAAAATAACTCGTATTTCTTAAATGCCCTTTTATATATGTCTGATAAGTATTCGGAGAATTAAAAAATCTGAATTGTGCATCAAAATCTACAGTTACTTTATTCCATCTCTTACCAATACGGCCTTCTATAAATGGGTGTGAACCCAATTTATTCAGATCGCCTATTGGTATCCATGCTCCGGCAAGAAGAGCAGTATTAATGGCGTTCCACTTATGTTTTTTAATCCCGGAATAGCTTTTTTGCAGCGTAGTACCTTTATAGGCCGAATTATCCAACTGCTCAAATGAATTTAAATCCCTATTAGCATAAAAATCAACCAAAAACTTTTCTACAGGAGAAAGATCAGGTATGGTTTGTAAAGATGCAGCTATTGATGCTAAAAAAGGATAGTAATTATCAGCAGTAGGCTCTGATTTGTAATTGGGAGCTTTAAATGTGTCCCGGTTATCATAGCTTTCTTTGTAGGCAATAAGATAATCTATGATGTCGTCTCTATAGTTACTTTCGCTAAAAGCTCCTGTTTTAATAGCATACAATATCTCGAATGAAAATAATGGTTGTACCCTTCCGCATTTGCTTTGCCAGTAATTGATAAGGTCTTCGAGAGAATCAGTTTTATCTGAATTATAAAATTTAGGTAAAAGAAAACTGCAATTATAACTTACATCTTCACAAGTCAATGCTCTCTTTGTCATCATTGCCTCCATTGCCTTGTTATCCTGAGAATTAGCTTTACTAAATATTAATAGTAAAATAAAAAATAGAATTGTTCTCCTCATAAGGTATTTAAAGATAGTGATTCTATCAGTTTCATCTTACTACAAAAAAAGAGCCATATATTATGAATATGGCTCTCTAAAACAAATTAATTATTTTATATATGGAATTTAATGCCTTGGGCTAATGGCAATTGATCGCTCCAGTTAATAGTGTTGGTTTGTCGCCTCATATATGCTTTCCAGCTATCAGAGCCGCTTTCACGTCCGCCTCCTGTTTCTTTTTCACCACCAAAAGCACCACCGATTTCAGCACCGCTGGTACCAATGTTTACATTTGCTATCCCGCAATCACTACCCATCCCCGATAAAAACAATTCTGCTTCACGCATATTTAATGTCATAATTGAAGAAGACAATCCTTGCGGAACACCGTTTTGCATACCAACAGCTTCATCGATAGTTTTATATTTTATCAGGTACAAAATAGGAGCAAAGGTTTCGTGCTGCACTATAGCCCAGTCATTCTCTACTTCAAACACACATGGTTTCACATAGCAACCGCTTTTATAACCTGTACCTTCTAATACACCACCTGCAACTACCTCTTTACCACCTGCTTTTTTTATTTCTTTTATAGCATTGAGATATCCTTTCACTGCGTCTTTATCAATTAATGGTCCCACATGATTATTCTCATCGAGGGGATCGCCAATTTTTAATTGTTCATACGCTGCTATCAATTTCTTTTTAAACGTGTTGTATACTTTGTCGTTTATTATCAATCGGCGTGTAGTTGTACAGCGCTGTCCGGCAGTTCCTACGGCACCAAACAAAGACGCATGCAATGCTATATTCAGATCTGCATTTTCAGTAATGATGATAGCATTGTTGCCACCCAATTCAAGTATTGATTTTCCTAAGCGCGCAGCTACTGCCGCCCCTACGGCTTTGCCCATTCTTGTTGATCCTGTGGCCGATATCAAAGGTATCCTTGTATCGTTGCTCAGCCATTCTCCCGTTTCACGCATTCCTACTACAAGCCCGCAAACTCCTTCGGGTACCTTATTTGCTTTAAAAACTTCTGAAATAATATTTACACATGCTATTGCGGCCAAAGGTGTTTTTTCTGACGGCTTCCATACGCACGTATTGCCACATATCCACGCCAACATACTATTCCAACTCCACACGGCTACCGGGAAATTAAAGGCACTGATGATACCTACAACTCCTAGCGGATGCCATTGCTCATACATTCGGTGTAGTGGCCGCTCGCTATGCATAGATAGCCCATAAAGCTGTCTCGACATGCCTACCGCAAGGTCACATATATCTATCATTTCCTGCACTTCGCCAAAACCTTCCTGCAGGCTTTTACCCATTTCGTAAGAAACCAATCTTCCTAACGGATCTTTAAATTTTCGTAGTGCCTCTCCTATTTGCCTTACTATTTCCCCACGTTTAGGAGCAGGCCATGTGCGCCATTCGCCAAACGCTATCTGCGATTGTTTTACTATACTATCGTACGATTTACGATTTACCGAATTTATAGAAGCAATTAATTTACCATCTACTGGGGAATAACAATCTATTTTCTCTCCACCTGCTTTCAGCCACTTCGTGCCTGTAGAGGCGCCTTCATTCACTTTGTCAATATGAAGGATTTCCAGCACCTTATTTATTTTCATAAAATTTTTTCTATTTGCAAAAATACGTTAAAACTTATCCTTTTATAATTAAGGAAAAACAAATGGGCTATTAAAAGCCTGCAAAGTCTGGAAAGAAAGGTCCCGTTGTGAGATAACAGGGTTCTGAACCTGCCAATCAAAACCAATACTGTCAAATCGTATTCCTGTATCATGCTGCTGACTGTATTCTGATGATACCAGGTAATATGTTATAGCTCCATCGGATAGCGATTTAAAGCCATGAGCAAAGCCTTCAGGTATATAATATGCTTTATGATTTGCACCGGAAAGCTCATGTGCAAAATACTGGCCAAATGTGGGAGAATTCTTTCTAACATCTACAATCACGTCGAGGATAGAACCATAAGGACAAAAAACAATTTTTGCATGATGATGGGGAGGCAACTGGAAATGCATTCCTCTTATCACATCTTTTGCAGATGATGAAAAATAACTTTCCTTTAATGTAAATTCAATACCTGCTTCCTTTAGGCTTGTTTCATGAAATGTCTTAATAAACGAGCCCCTTGTATCTTCAAAAGATGGCATTGTAATTAAACAGGCTCCTTGTAGCGATATTGGTTCTATCTTCCACATTACGAAATAGGTCCAAAATAATTTTCAATTTGTTGAATGCACTTTTCATGTGCTGAATGTTGTTTATCAGCATACCAGCCTGCTGTCCAGTTAATTGCTTTTACAGCATTTAATTGCGGCTGCCAACCCAGCAGATAATTAGCTTTACTGCTATCTAACAAAAGTAGTTTAGCTTCATGTGGCGCACCGTCTGTAACTATATTCGTATAATCCCCTCCACTAAAATTTTCAAGAAAAATTTTAGTGAGCTCTTCCACAGTAAGCATATCTTCTTTATTAGGCCCAAAATTAAAGGCTGTGCTATATCTTACAGGATCCTCACTCATTTTTGCGGCAAGCAATAAATAAGCTCCTAACGGTTCTAATACATGTTGCCAGGGACGAATGGAATTAGGATTACGTAATCCAATCGTCTCACCAAACTCCAATGACCTTACAATATCTGGTACGATACGGTCATCGGAATAATCACCACCTCCTATTACATTTCCTGCACGCACAGATGCAACTGCTTTTTCATGATTTGTATAATCCTGTGGATTAAAAAAGGAGCGCCTGTATGAGGCCACAATAACCTCTGCTGCTGCCTTACTTGCGGAATAAGGATCATATCCCCCCAATTTATCATCTTCCTTAAAAGGGGTACCGCGTTCAGGATTTTCATAAACCTTATCCGTTGTTATCATTAATGCCACGCAAGGTGGTTGCAAACCACGAATAGCTTCCAGTATATGTACAGTTCCTTGTGTATTCACCATAAATGTATCGGAAGGAACCTCATAACTACGGCGTACCAATGATTGCGCAGCCAGGTGAAAAACAAAATGTGGCTCAAAACGTATCAATTCACCTTTCAAAGTATGAAGATCCCGCAAATCGGCAATTACAGAAGAATAACAAAGCTTATCTCCTTCTATCTGATTATAAAGGTCATTTGACTTTTCCGGAGCTAATGAATAACCCTTCACATCAGCGCCAAGCCATTGCAATATTTGTAGTAGCCATGCACCTTTGAAGCCCGTATGTCCTGTAAGAAATACCCGCTTGCCATTAAATATCGAGTGTAAGTAATCTGCTGTTACCACTTTTTCCATTGGGGGTCTGTCTGCCATAAATATTCTAATTCTTCCTTATCACGTATCGTATCCATACACTTCCAGAAGTTGTGATGCCTATATGCAACTATTTCTTTGTCTTTTGCCAAATCATCCATTGGTTTGCGCTCCCACATTATATCATCAGCATCAGCAGGAAGATATTTTGCTATTTCAGGCCGCAACACAAAAAAACCACCATTGATCCATGTACCTGAATCTTCCGGTTTTTCTTCAAAGCTATCTATAGTGCCATCATCACCCATTTTAATCACTCCAAACCGGCTTGTAGCCTGAATAGCAGTCATGGTACAAATTTTACCGCTGCTTTTATGGAATTTGACCAATTCATCAATGTTTACATCACACACGCCGTCACCATAAGTAAGCATAAACGGTTCATTGCCCACATAAGGCAATACACGTTTTAGTCGTCCGGCTGTCATTGTATCAAGCCCTGTATCTATAAGAGACACTTTAAATGGTTCTGAAAAATTATTGTGAACCTCTACTGAATTGTTGGAGAGATCAACAGTAATATCGGTGTTATGCAAAAAATAATTGGTGAAATATTCTTTTATCATCCAGCCTTTGTATCCCAGGCAAATAATAAATTCAGTGTGACCATAAGAGGCATATATTTTCATAATATGCCATAAAATGGGTTTCCCCCCTATTTCAATCATGGGTTTAGGCCGTAAGGACGATTCTTCAGATATCCGGGTACCACGTCCTCCTGCAAAAATTACTACTTTCATCAGGAATTTGTTTTCAATTGAATATTCAACAAAAATAAAAGAAGTGCCCAGTTTAATGCAAAAAACATTAATGTCGAAACATTAAATATTGTTAATTTAATCTGGCTTTCTAAAAGTAAATAATTATTTATTTGATAGTATAGTTTTTAGGAATGGAGAACGGATAGTCAAGCTGCTGGTCGAAATCAGCATTCGCAAAATTCATATCAAGATAATACTGCAAGCCTGCGTTCTGTATGTTTACCGTTCTGCTGGCAGAGAGCTTTTGTCCGCCTATTATTTCATAATTCCCATATTGTATCATCGCTTGCGGGCCACTATTTGTCTTTGCCTTCAGTTGGGATAAACTCATAGTTGTATCAGATTTATTATAAGTCACCTGCTGTATATAGTTGCTATCTTCTTCCTGCAGAGACCAGGTGCCGCCAGAATCTGTGGCATCTGTAACATTTCCCGGCGCAATTAAGGTATTACCAACAATAAAATTTTGCAAAGAAGAAAAATCAACAGGCGTTGGTAGCAGCTTTGCAGCCTGTGTCAATGGCATTTTTGTTACCTCTTTCTGCAAATAATTAATAATTGTAATACTATCTGGTGTAATCCCAACTCTTGCTACTTGTACCAAGCCGCCTAATGCTGTTATAGCAACCCAAATAATACTATCCTTTCTGATACGAATATTGGCGGTGAATTCTTGTTTCATATCAGGGCCTTCAAAATTCATTTTGGCCTTGCCACTGAAAGTAGTGTAGTTTATCTTTTGTTGTAACAATGGAGATAATGAGGCTATCAACACCTTCTTTTCACCTGTGATAAGCGAAGGTTTAGAACTGTCAACCACTGGTTTAGTCACCACAGTAGTATCGGTTATTACTTTTGTTGTATCAACAGTCACATTATTGACTGTTGCTTTTTTACTTATTTTACATGCATTTATTGATAACCCTAACAATATCACAATTCCAATAATATACTTATTCATACAATGTTCTTTCCTGTATTTTTTTGTCGATCCGGGGGTCGTTGATCCCCTTTTCTTTCGCCTTTTTCCAATATTCTACAGCTTTATCTTTATCGTTTAGTTTATAGTACACATCTCCCAGATGCTCATAAACTGTGGCATCTGCGTTTTGAGGATTAGCATCTATGGCTTTTTGTATGTATTCTTTTGCTTTATCATACTTTCCCATCTTATACAATATCCATCCATATGTGTCTAAAAATGTCGGTTCATCAACTCTTATTTCCAGAGAATGTTTCGACATTTTCTCTGCCTCTTCAAGCCTGGCCCCCCTTTCTGATAAATAATAGCTGTAATTGTTTAATATAGTTGCATTATTGGGGTCTAATTGTAATGCTCTATTAAAATTGGTATCGCACAGTGTATATTCTTTTATTGTGTAATACAAATCGCCTAAAGTAGAATACATTTCGGCGAGAAGCTGGGGGTTATCTTCAGGTTGGGCATCTATTGCCCTATTAATTGCTTTAATTGCCTCTGTGTAATTATTCTTATTCATTTCTCCTATTCCATGCAGATAGTTTATTATAGCCTGGTTAGGAAAAAGCTTTAAAGCTTTTTCACTATATTTTATTAGTGAATCAGCGTCTTTTTTATCGGTATAGCTATATAGCAGTTGCTGCCATACCGGAAATTTTGAGGGGTCAATAAAAATTGCCCTTTTATATTGCTCTGTTGCCTTTTCAGGCTCGTTATTCATGGCCAAAATATCCCCATATACTGCCTGCACCTGGGCGTCATTTTCATTCTGAGTTGCTAATTGCTCTCCTATGATAAGCCCTTCCTTTTTTCTTACTGAATCGACTCCTATATTTTGTAAGTATGGCAGTAATAAACTTAATTGGCTTTCTGCATCAAGATTTTTATTGAGGATCGCCTTCTTTACATATTCATTATACTTTGCAGTATCGTTATTTTTCCTGTAATGTTCAGCAAGGCTCAATTGCAAGGTAGGATCATCAGCAGCCATTTGAAGGCCTTTTTTATATATATCATCTGCTTTTTGAGGGAACTTATAGTTATCATATATCTCACCAAGCAATGCATAGTATTTCCCTTCACGCGGATTTTGTTCTATAAGCTGCTGTACCACTTTTACTGCGTTATCAACATCATCCTGTTTAATATATATCTGCTGTTTTTGTAAAAGATAATCTTCATCAGGACCGCTTTCCTCTATTAATTTATCAAGCGTTGCTAATGCCTCTTTATATTTTCCGGAACGCTCATAAAGCATAGCGGCTCTCAATAAATAATCCTGGTTATATTCTTCATTTTTAGCCAGGTCATTAAAAATTTCAGCAGCTTCCAAATACTCCTCTTTATTTGCCAGGATATCGGCATATAATGATTTGTACCATTTATTCTTATCATTAAGAGAGATCGCTTTTTTAATGTAAGAAATTGCCTCATTCTCTTTTTTCTTCTGAAGACTCAACTTCGCCAATTCATAATAACCAGCCGCTTCATCAGGCTTTACTCTTATAAATATCTTAAATAAGCTATCAGCCTGCACATCATCGTCAAGCATAACAGCTTTTACAGCATCATAATATAAACGTTCTGCAAAGTCGTCATGACGATCTTGTGGCTGTGTGCTGCTTTCTGTAGAAATGCTGTATTGAGCCTCCTGACTAAAAGCTATGGGAATATAGCAGAGTGTACCTAATACTATTAAAATGATCCTGTGAAATAACTTCATAACTGAGTTGAAAAATCCCCAAGGCTCAATTCCCTTGGCTTTTCTATGTAAGTTACATTTTTCCCTAACATAGAATTTTCCAAATATACATTTTTAACAGTACTGCCCGCCTGTATAATAGCATTCCTGATACGGGCATCTTCTATATTAACACCTTCTTCAAGAGATACGAAGGGGCCAATTACCGCGTTTTTCAAAACTACATTTTCACCGATATAGCAAGGAGGTATAATAACTGAATTTTCAACCCTGGCGCTAGCAGATATAAGCTTTTCACTGTCTTTCTTTATGTCAAGGATCCGTTGATTCGTATATACTGTTGCATCCTTATTACCGCAATCAAGCCATTCCGCCACCTGGTCTGTATAGAATTTTACGCCATTTTTCAGCATATAATCCATTGCATCCGTAAGCTGATACTCTCCTTTCAGCTTTATATCCTCGTCTATCAATCGTTGTAATTCCTTTTTCAGCCTTTCTCCATCCCTGAAATAATAAACACCTATTATAGCAAGGTCGGACACAAATTCCTTGGGTTTTTCTACAAATGCAACAATTTCATTTTCACCGCTCAATTTAACCACACCAAATGCCGTAGGGTCTTCTACCCGCTGAGTCCATACAATAGCATCCTTTTTTACATCAATCCCAAATGTCGCCTTGAAAAGAGTATCAGCAAAAGCTATGAATACATTACCATGCAAGCTATCGGAGGCACATAATATAGCATGACCTGTCCCTAAGGGCTCTTCCTGGTAATATATCTTTCCTTTAGCACCCAAAGTTTCAGCAACTTCACACAAATGCTCTTCTACTTCCTTTCCAAAAGCAGGCCCTATGATAAATGCTATTTCATCAACTTTCTCATTACATGTGGCTATTATATCTTCTACAAGACGCTGCACAATGGGCTTACCTGCAATTGGAAGTAATGGTTTAGGAGTTGTAAGAGTATGCGGGCGCATGCGTTTGCCCATACCTGCCATTGGAATAATAATATTCATGAATAATGCTTTTTATGTTTTTTTGAAGTTTTAATGAGTTCCCGAATGACCAAATCCTCCTGCACCACGTTCCGTTGTTTCCAAAATTTCTGTTTCTACCCACTTTATTGTCTCATATCTGGCTATTATCATCTGGGCAATACGTTCACCGTCACCTATTACCTGAGTTTCCGTTGATAGATTTATGACCGGTATCATTATTTCCCCCCTGTAATCAGAATCAATTGTGCCGGGAGTATTTATGAGTGTTAAACCGCGTTTTATAGCAAGCCCGCTACGAGGACGTATTTGTGCTTCAAACCCTTCTGGTATTGCAATATATAAGCCCGTAGGAATTAATCTCCTTTCCATCGGCAGTAATTCCACAGCCTCTGTCAGCCAGGCACGCAAATCCATACCTGATGAACCTTGCGTCTGGTATACAGGCAGGGAATGGGGCGATTTATTTACTATTTGTATCTGTACAGGATGCATAAAGTGCGGGCAAAGGTAAGCAAGAGCGAAAGATAATAATATATCAAGGGTTAAAAAAACAAAAATGTAATGGAAGGAGATGGTATGATCTGACAGGCAAATAAAGCTTAACGAATTATCTATTTGTTAAAAAAATATGATACAAATATTATTGATAACAGTCTGATTACATAAATGCTGTTGGAATGGCTAAATTTGCATAGGTTTGCGGTTTGAGAAAGAATCACACATTAATAAAAATAGCACTGTTTAGCAAATGGCTTTGTTGGGCAATCTCATAGCTCGTTCATTACAACTTCGAAAAAAATTCATTTTACCTGTAGGTTCGCCTCAGGCATATCAAAAACATGTATTACGTCAGTTGCTGGAACGCGGTCAATATACCGCCTTTGGCAAACATTACGGATTCGCAGATATTTTAAGTGAACAAGTTGATTTTATTTCGGCTTTTAGGAAAAACGTACCTATACACACGTATAGCGAAATGCACAAGCAATGGTGGTATCGCTGCCAAAACGGCGAGGAAAATGTAAGCTGGCCCGGCAAGGTAAAATACTTTGCACTTAGCTCGGGCACCTCTGAATCCGCCAGTAAGCATATTCCTGTTACGCAGGATATGATAAAATCTATTAAAAAAGTAGGCTTTAAGCAGCTATACAGCATGGCCAACTTTAAGATACCGCCGGTAGCTTTCGAGAAGGGTATTTTAATGTTGGGTGGCACGACTTCACTCTTTGAAAAGGGTGAATACTATGAAGGGGATATGAGCGGTATAAGCGCCAAAAATATGCCCAAATGGATATCCTCGCTGCGATACAAGCCTGGGCAAAAAATATCCAAACGACCACGCTGGGAGGATAGGATAAACCTGATAGTACGCAAAGCGCCACAGTGGGATGTAGGAATTGTGTGCGGTGTGCCTGCATGGGTGCAGATAGTGCTTGAAGAAGTGATAAAGTATCATGGTGTCAAGAATATACACGATATCTGGCCGAACCTAAGCATTTATATACATGGTGGAGTAGCTTTTGAACCATATCGTGAAAGCTTTAAAAAGCTATTGGGCAAGCCTATTACCTACATCGAGACCTACATGGCATCAGAAGGGTCTTTTGGGTTCCAGGCGCGGCCGGGACATGGAATAAAACTTGTATTGAATGCAGGGATCTTTTTCGAATTTATTCCTTTTAGCAAAGAAACATTTGATGAAGATGGGATGCCTAAACCGGGAGTGAAAACTTACCTGGTGGATGAAGTGGAAGAAGATGTAGACTATGCCGTGATGCTAACCACATGCGCCGGTGCATGGCGATACGTGATTGGAGACGTAGTACGATTTACAAATGCAAAAGAATACGAAATAGCTATTGTGGGCCGTACGAAGCAATTCTTAAGTCTTTGCGGAGAGCATATGTCTGTGGATAATATGAACAAGGCAATAGACACAGTTTCCAAAAAGCTGAACATTACGATCCGTGAATTTGCAGTTTCGGGTTATAAATATAAAAATCTCTTTGCTCATCGTTGGTATATAGGTTGCGACGATGAATATGCAGATGCCTCTGAAATACGCAAAGTGCTAGATGAAACCCTTAGCCAGATCAACGATGACTATGCTGTCGAACGCACTTCCGCATTGAAAGAAATATCTGTCGAAATATTACCGAGCAGTGTATTCTACGATTATCTGCGTGCAAAAGGCAAAGAAGGTGGTATGAACAAATTCCCTCGTGTTTTAAAAGCAACACAGCTACAAGATTGGGAAAACTATCTCGGTAAAAACCATATAGAAGTGCTTTCTTCTATTTAGCTCTACTGAATGTTTTAGCTTTCCATCAGGCGAATGGTTTCTTCCTCGAGGAGTTGTTTTTTTATGGGCACTACTCCTACCTCCTCGCACACCAAACCACCTGCTATATTGGATATACCAGCCATCAGGGCTGCGTCCCTACTTATCACATACACAAGTGAAGCAGTAGCTATTACCGTATCACCCGCACCGGAGACGTCGGAGATATTCCTGATGTGGGATGGTATCACGGCAGATGAAGTGCCATCATTATAAAAGACACCTTTTTCTGAAAGGGTGATAAATGTAACCTTATGGTGCAATGCCTCGTTTAGCTGCATATGTACTTCGGTAAGTTCTTTATTATCCGCATCATCAATCTGCAGATGAAGGGCTTCCTGAACTTCTTTCAGGTTCGGCTTGAAAATGGTTACATCTTTATAGCAAAGAAAATTCTTCTTTTTAGGGTCAACCGCTGTTACAATGCCTATTTCATTACAATGGGCAGTTATACGCCGTATCACATTTTCCTTCAGCACTCCTTTATTATAATCTTCAAAAATGAGCACATCAGGTTTTACTCTTTGCAGGAAACGCAACATCATGTCAATAAAAGGATGCTCTTCTTCCAAAAACAGATCATCGTTAATCTCATCATCGAGACGCATCATTTGCTGATTGCGGCTGATAACGCGGGTTTTAGTTGTAGTAGCTCTTTGCTTGCTGTGCATCACGAGCTCTGTATCTATACCTGCATCTTTAGCGAGCTGGATAAGCAATTCGCCATCCTTATCATCTCCTATCACACTTGCCAGAGTTACCTTTGCTCCAAGTGTTCTGCAATTCAATGCCACATTAGCCGCGCCACCCAGCCGACTTTCCCTGCGCTTTAATGCTACAACAGGAACAGGCGCCTCAGGTGATATACGTTCTACTTCCCCCCACCAATAATTATCCAGCATCACATCACCAACTACCACCACATGTAATTGTGAGATACCGTCGAATAAGTCTTTCAGTTGTGCTTTATTCATTAGCTGCTTTAGCTCGTTTTTCTAAAAAATAATAAATAGGCAAACCGATCAATACGATGATAAGCCCAAAACCTGCATAAGTTCCCTTGTATTGTATCACCACTATGCAGATAAATGCTGCCAAAATTATGTATATCAGCGGAATAATAGGATATCCAAACGCTTTATAGGGACGGGGATGATCCGGTAGTTTCCTGCGAAGCACAAAAATGCCACCGATCGTAAGTATATAAAACACTAATACCGTGAACATGATATAATCCAGCAGGTTGCCATATTGGCCACTGAGACATAATAAAGATGCCCAGATACACTGCATCCATAATGCCTTTGCAGGGACACCATTACGATTAAGCTTTTTGGCAGACGGCAGGAACAGGCCATCATTTGCCATAGTATAATATACCCTTGCTCCTGATAATATCAAACCATTATTGCAACCAAAAGTAGATACCATGATCATCAATGCTATGATGGTAGTGCCTAACCCACCAAATATCTTTAATGCCGCGGCCAATGCTACCCTATCGGAAGGGGCGTTGGCTATTTCTGTTATTGACAAAACATTTATGTACATGAAATTCATTGATACGTAGAGTATGGTAACTACAAGCGTACCAATAAACAGGCTTCGGCCTATGTTCTTTTCCGGTCTTTTTATCTCACCGGCTATAAAAGTTACATTGTTCCACGCGTCACTTGAAAACAAGGCTCCTATCATGGAAAGCCCCATACAAACTGCCAAACCCGCAGCCGGCAATGTTTGCGTGAATATGGCCCCATTCTCAACTTTTATATTTTTAGCAAACCATCCATAGTTCCAGTTATCATGCCAAACGTTATGATCTTTTACCAATATAAAACCAAAAACTATCAGCGCCACTATGGCCGCAACCTTGGCAAAAGTGAAGATAAACTGTATCCATTTACCGCTTTTGATGCCCAACGTATTGAGATACGTCAGTAAAACTATGGTCACGATCGCCAGTACCTGGGCGGCAGTGACATGAATATTATTTGTGACGGAAAACAATACATTGCCCTCGCCAAGCTTTGGAGCCAGGTAGCCTGTGAATTTTGCAAAGGCTACTGCTACCGCTGCAATAGTACCTGTTTGTATCACCGCAAAGAATGCCCATCCATAGAGGAACCCAAACATTTTACCATAAGCCTCACGCAGATATACGTACTGGCCGCCAGCCTGGGGATACATACCACTAAGCTCGCCATAGCTAAGAGCCGCCGCCAAAGTGATAAACCCGGAAATAAGCCAGACTACGATAAGCCAGCCTGCACTACCTACATTACGGGCAATATCCGCACTCACGATAAAGATACCGGAGCCTATCATAGAGCCTATGACCAGCAGTGCGCCGTCGAGCAGAGTGAGCGAGCGATGGAAAGAAGGTTTTGTTTCCAAATGGGATGATTTTAGAGAAAAATACTACTTTATTTATTTTTCGCCTTATCATCCGTGTTTTTCGACAATTGATTCATGCCATTTATTACATCCTGGGTGATGTTCAATGTCTTATTTGCAAACAATATGGAACCATTGGCGCCATAAGAAAGGATATAATCGAACTTTTTATCTTTATTATAATCTGCAAGAAAATTATCCAGGCGAGTTTTAAGGTCTTTATTAAAATCATCTTGCTCTTTCATCAGTTCTTCCGTGAGCGCCTGCTTGCGGGCTTCAAGGCTTTGCTGCATCTGGGCCAGTCTTTTTTGAGCAGTTTCATATTCTGCCTGTGTAAGTGTATTTGCCTCCCCTTTGCGTTTTATCTCTTCGGCATCATTTTGCATTTGCTGGAAAGAACGTTGTAATTCGCCTTCCATTGCGTCCTGGCGTTTTTGAAATTCTGCTTTTTTCGTTTTCAGGTATATATAATTGGCTTCTAATGTATCTATATCCACATACGCTATCCTGCCTGCGCCCCCGGTTACCGAGGTAGCAGATGGAGTTTCTTCTACTGTATTGGCTGGAGCATTTTTATGGTGAGAAAAATGCATACCAAACAATATTAAAACCCCTATGAACGCCAGTGAGCTAAGAACTACGGAAACATTTTTCATTTAAATAATTTGATCTGTTAATTAAAGATGGTGTAATTAATGAAGTTCAAAAGTAATATCTAAAAGCCTATTTTGTACGTAACTGTTTTCTTAAAATTGTCTTAATACCTTCATTTTCCCGTTTCTGTAAAAATTTCGCTTTTTATGGATTTTGGGGAATTTATTTAGCTAAAATCTTTGATGGTAGCAGATTATGTGCTTTTTTATGATGTAACATCGTGCCGCGCCCATTTCCCATTTATAGCCATTCTTTATCTACTGCTTTTGAAGCGTTCTGAAAACGCCTTACCTATGAAGGTTTGGCGTATACAAAGTTTAAAAAGGATTATGGAGATAAAAAAATACAAGTTTTATGACTATGTGAAAAGTGTATAATGACTATAATTAAGCGGAGACGAGGTAACATTTTGATAATTTGTAAGTGTAGAAAAATGTTTTACCTTGGTAAAAATTAAACCTTAAAATTAAACCTTATGAAGTCCTCAAACCCAACCTTAACCTCCTTAGGTAAGATCTGCGCTGTACTCTTTATTTTTCTATCCATTACGGCATGCAAGAAAGAAAAAAATTCGCCACGGCCAAACTCCCCGACTACTCATAATGTCAGCAAATTAGCATCTGAAATGGTACAAAGCCGACATTATAGCCCCTACTCATTAAAAGTAATACGAAGGGTTAAACAATATCTGGCAACTGTTACCACAAACCAAACTGCACAAAGCGCAGGAACCGCTCCTTTGCAAACAAGCAAATTCTATTTGTATTATGCAATACATGCTGGCACGGATCAACAAGCTACAAATCTACAAGCATGGTATGAAGCCGATTCGACAAGACGTGTTATTCCCGTACCAATTGATAGTATTTGCCTTCATCCGGAAAACTATCCGCAACCAGTAATTGATAATTATTTTGCTGATCCCCAGGTTTATTATACCGTGGTTCCGATGTCTTCGCCAATTACAGTTGACGTCAACGCAACAATCATAGACACATTATACGTGCCTGGAGAAACTGAATCCTTCTTGGATTTTACCAGTCACCTATTGACGGGAAACCTTGACACAGATTTTTTGAACCAGCTACGAACAGAAGACAGCAATGCATACAATGTGATAGACACTATGTACGCCAATGGCTATACCCTGGATTTTGACCAGGGTCTCAGAAAAGCCGGCTTTTTTCAAGACATAGGCAATTTTTTAAGTGACATATTTCATGATATAGTGAATGCATTGTGGCCAAGCTGGCTATATAAAAAGCCGCAAGGAGTAATTAGCTTCACAGATAATACTTCCGGCTTTGGAGATGAACCAATAGGAAATTTAAGAGTAAATTTTATAGGCTTTACTATAGCCTCAGCAGTTGCTAGTGATGGAGGATTTTACTCGTGCTCTTCGGGACTTCCACCAGGGCCAGTGTTTAATTTTAATACTTTTGAATCAAGTAAGGTAAAAGTAAAACAATTCAATACTAGTTCTTCTGCAGTTATTAATACTATAGGAAGTGTTTTAAAGTGGGCTTTCCCAGCACAAACAAGCCCCAAATTTTTAAATTGGTTTCATGATTTGCCCAGTTATAACTGTAATTATGGTCACGGTACGCAGCAGGCACTCTGGGGATTGATAATGAATGGCATAGGGCAAGGTGACTGGTATGCATCTACATCACATTATAGCTTAAGGTCATCCACACCTCCCAAGCTTACAGTTATGGGATATTATCGCAAATCTGCAGCCGGGGGGCTGGGTTCTACACCAATGATGGGATATATTGGAGCGGATGCAGCTGGTCTTACCTGGATGTATAGCTTTCTTGACGGGATCAGTGGTCCCACAACAGGTTTTTTAGATCTGCCGGATATGATTATTACGCAATCATCAGACCATGCTTATGATACACATAATATGCGAGAAACCATCTATCATGAGTATGGACATTCACTGCATTACTTTAAAGTCAACGATGCTTTTTGGCAATATAATATAAATGAAAGTATTGTCACGCCTGGGTATGGCACATCTGTTACCAGTGCTCCCGGTAATTTCTTTGCTCTTACTGAAGGATGGGCGGATTATATTGGAATGCTATTTGCTTACAACCATTATGGCACTTATACTTATACTGACAATGAAGGTCCAGACAATTATTATGGCAATTATCTAGACAATCTGGAATACATCAGATGGTTCAATAATGATTTTATTCCAAGAGGACTTTTTTATGACTTGACAGATGATTTTAATCCGAAAGAAGCCAATTTTGATAAAATTAGCGGCTTTCAACCCAAGGATATATATAATACCTTTAATGCAAATATGACCACAATACAGAAATTTAAACAAACATGGTATTCATTATATCCAAATGTTAACAATGACACTTTATTTCATTATTATAATATATATTAATTGACAATAATCATGAGGATCTTTTTGTCTTTAATATTCATACTAGTTGTTGTCGCAGGTTGTGAACCCAAATCGCCTGATCCTTATTTAAATCCATCCTTTCCAGACGCTACATTCAACTTTAGTGTTTATCCGGAGGATAGTGTATTGCATGTAGGTGATACAATCACATTTTCAGCAGCTATTGGCAATACATTTGGCAACACTGTTTTAACTGATGGCAGCATCAATCTTGGTCTTGATTTTGGAGGCAGCAATCATATTCCAATAATTGATTCATTGGGTAATTTTTCATGTTATAATGGTGAGCAATATACTTTGATTTCGTATGCTGGTACTCCATACTTTGGAACACATATTCCATCACCATTATCGGCATATAACATTAGTTTGGAGAACGATTCATTTAAGATAAAATTCAGTTTTGTAATGCTCAAAAAAGGATTGTATGAGTTCTCTCTTGATGCCGGATCATTAACGAGCAGCAAAGGCAAAACAGGAATAGATGGTGTTTTTAACGTAATGAACCATCACTGGAATTTTTTCCAAGTGCCTGGCATAGATACACCAATGGTTGGCACGTATCCATATAATAGTGTTTATTTCTTTGCTGTAGAGTAATGTTTGATAGTTTCGAAATAATGTATGCTATCAGAAAGGGATTCGATTGAATCCCTTTCTATATTAATTAAGGATAAAGAAAGAGAAAGGCTATGGCTCGTTCAGGATGACAATATGTTAGCAGGATAAAAGATAAAAAAATAACAATGTTCTATGACGAACGTCATTCCTTAAAGGTAAATGCTACGCTATTGTCAGCTCTTTATTGTATTTGCCTTTGTATTCCATTGGTGACAATCCTGTTACTTTTTTAAATACGCTTCTGAAAGCTTTAATGTCGGAATAACCCACTTCGTACATTACTTCATTTATATTTTTAGTGCTTATTTCCAATTGCTTTTTGGCTGCTTCTATTTTCACTCTTTGTATATATTCAATCGGCGTATTATTAGTGGCTTTCTTAAACCGCCTTTCAAAGTGACGTTTACCGATAGCAAATTTTATTGCAAGACCTTCTACAGATATTTTTTCTGTTACATTGCTCTCAATAAATTCCTGTGCCAGCTTTATAGGCTCGTCCTCATGTTTCTTTTGCCCGTTAAACATCATAAATGGCGACTGGCTCTTTCTATCTATTTCCAGCGCGTAAACTTTGGATGCCATGATAGCGATCTCGCGACCAGCATATTTTTCTACAAGGTGCAGCATTAAATTCCAATACGATGTTGCTCCACCGCTTGAATAAAGTCCTTGCTGTTCTGTAACTATTCGTCCATCTACAAGGGTTACTTCCGGGAACATCTCCCTGAACAAGCTGGCTGTCAACCAATGGCTGGAACATTCTTTCCCATTCAGCAAGCCGGTTGATGCCAAAAGGAATGCGCCGATACACAAACTCGCAACTTCAGCTCCCTTATTATATTGCTTTACTATCCAGGGAAGGAAGTCTTTATTTTTCCTGATACCCTCCTGCACATCTCCACTAAGAGGAGGTATAATAACAAGATCAGTTTTTTTCAGGTCATTCAACAGCACATCTATCTGTACTGTAAACACACCGCTTGTAAGCTTCACATTTTTTGTAAGACCAACAAGTTGCACTTTGAATACCGCAGGCTTACCGGTGGCTTGCAAGAATTCATTTGCACCATTGAACATAGTAAATGCATCGACTACGGCCGGTGAAACCGCATTGTTTGGAACTAAAATTGCAACATGCCTCATAACTAAAACACTGTTTTAAAATACTTATCAGTACTAAGTAAAATTCATTTCTTATTACTATAAAGATACAAAATCAGAATGTCGCCAACAACCCTCAACTTGTCTCCTTCGCACCCGCTCTGTTACTGATGCTCCATATACTTTTGTATTGCAATCTTAATCGTAACATTAAAAACTTAAAAAAATGAAAAAGACTAAAGTTCTCTATTGGGTTTTCACAGGTTTGTTCTCCTTCTTAATGTTTGGCTCAGCAATACCTGACATCTTTTCATCTGCTGTTGCTGTAAAAGGCATGCACGATGGCCTTGGCTATCCGACTTACTTTATACCATTTATCGGAACTGCCAAATTATTAGGCGTAATAGCCATCCTGACTCCAGGCCACGCACGCTTTAAAGAATGGGCCTTTGCCGGTCTGTTATTTGACCTTATTGGGGCTACCTATTCCATTATATGCTCAGGCCAACCTGCACCTAACTGGCTGTTCATGATACTACCTCTTACCATAGCGTTCACTTCTTACTTCCTGCACCACAAATTGCTGAGATCAAAGGCACAGAAACGCAACGCGATCAACACAGAGAGGGCAACAATTGTTGTAAGCGCCACAGTAAAAGAAAGCGCCAGGACTGCAGCAGCAGAGGCAACTGTAGCATAATGCATTGCATATGGAGCAAAAGATGTTTTTATGCTGTAAATAAAGATAAAAATGAGAAGACTTATAGTATCAATGAATGTGACCCTTGACGGGTACTTATCGGGACCAAATTGCGAAATGGACTGGCATTTCGCAATTTGGTCTCCCGACATGGCGAGTGCTCTTGGTGAGCAACTGAGCAAAGTGGATACCATATTAATGGGGCGCATTACCTATTGCGCGATGGCAAGCTATATGCAGCTAAGAGCAAGGGATACAGATGTATCCAGAGATGATGTCCCGTTCATCGATATGATGAACAGCCACAAAAAAATAGTATTCTCAAAAACACTTAAAGAGGCTACCTGGAACAATTCAACAATAGCGAGGGGTAGCATGCCCAATAAAATAGTTCAGCTAAAAAAGGAGCAGGGAAAAGACATAATAGTATATGGGAGTGGCCAATTGGTATGGGACATTATAGCCCACGACCTGGTGGATGAATACCAATTATGGGTGCACCCTATACTGCTTGGCAATGGCAGGCTTTTATTTAATAAAGTACACTGCAACCATTCCCTCTCCTTATGCGAAACACAGGTATTTAGCTCCGGTGTTGTATTGCTTATATATCAAACTAAAAAAGTAGAAAACTAATGTACCCCCGGCTTAAGCTCTATGATGTTGTATCCAGTTGCAACTCTTGATCTTTGGGGTTATTTTTAAAGAAAAAGAATCATTTATGAGGTTTTTTATTAGCCTATTGACCCTTGCGTTCTTGCATTGCTCAGCCTATGCAGACTATTCCTATTATTATCAGCAGACCAAGCTTGCTGAAGAGGCGCTATTAAATGAAAATTTTCCCGAGGCCCTGGTTCATTATGATTCTGCCTTTAAGAATTATGATTTCAAGTTTGCAAGAGATTGCTTTATCGCGGCACAGACGGCAGCTTATCTGAATAATGACAAGCATACCTTTCAATACTTACAATATGCGATCGCAGCAGGCGTAAAACCTGAATGTATCAGCAACCAGGATATCTTTCAACGATTTAAGAAAACTTTGTGGTGGGACAAGCTGGAGGATATGCGCCCAATATTATGGAAGAAATACCTGGCACGAATAGATACAAGCCTGACCATAGAATTTGTGAAACGATTTACGAAAGAGCAGGAATTAAAAGACAATACCGTAAGAGGTGATAGATCTGCTTATTTTCATCAGGTGGAAGATAATGTGAGCCGGGTACAGCAATTAGCCAGGCAAAATAAGTTTCCGGGAGAGAAACTGATCGGCATCGATAATTCGGTAATAGCCACACCACGTGTAAATCAATGCAATTATTCCGCAGATATTGTGATCTCTTCGCTGAATCATTTCTCTTATTCATACGAATTAATGAAAAACGAACTGACCAAAGCTATGCTTGACGGCGATCTGTATCCCTACGAGCTGGTGAATATATTTATTTTTACAAAGAACAGGGTATGTGTGTTCAGCACAAATAAAAAGTACACATTGGAAACACAGATAGATAAGAGTGCCGACTCCAACACATTCTTCAATCTGGCTTTTGAAAAGCAAACCGTAGATACAGCCACAGCCAATAAAAACAGGGATAGATTTTTTATCCGGAGAATGGGCACAAAACTTACTTCAACAATGCTGAAAGAAAAATATGGGATAGATATTATTGTGGGGTATGGAGGACTGGATTAGATATGAGGATGGAGAGAGAGTGAGATCCTTCACTGCGCGGATACGAATAGGGCTGCGGGCATCGTTCAGGATGACAATTAGTAGCATTAGCAAATAAACCTATACCCGATCCCTTTTAGTGTAATCAGACTAATATGGGAATCCTGTTTAAAATATTTGCGCAGGCGGGTGATGTAAACATCGAGTGTCCTGGAATTGTAAACAGTGTCTGTTCCCCAAACTTTTTGAAGAATGTAATCCCTGCTCACAATGTCGTTTTTATAGTTGAGCAATACTTTTAGCAATTCTGTTTCTTTATGCGAGAGCCTTACAATATTATCGTTGTATTCCAGTAATTGCTTGTTGGGATCGAAAGCATATTTACTAATTGCAATGTTGCTCTCTATTGATCTTTTATCAGCATATTTAACATCCAGCCAGTTCGCCACGCGCAGCAATAGCTCCTCCATGTTGAATGGCTTCCGTATATAATCATTACAACCGGATTTAAATCCTTTTACCAAGTCGGCCGCCTGGACTTTTGCAGTAAGCATTATAATAGGCACATGACGATCTATCGATCTTATCTGCTCTGTTACAGAATAGCCATCATTGCCCGGAAGCATAATATCCAATAAACATAAATGGGGTTGGTATGTCTTAAAAGTAATTAACCCATCTGTACCGTTTGTAATTTTAAGCACATCATAACCATTCTTTTCCAGCGACTCTTTTACCAGGAGCCCCAGTGTTAACTCATCTTCGATATATAAGACCTTTTGCTTCATATATTACAACAATGGCAAACGAATAATAAATGTGCTGCCCATTTCTTTCCTGCTATTCACAACGATAGTGCCTTTGTGCAGCCGGACGGTTTGTTTTACAAAGCTAAGCCCTATACCATGACCGGGAGTATCGTATTTATTACCGGTAGGCACACGGAAAAACGGCTCAAAGATCTTTTTGTGATACTGGGGTGGAATACCAATTCCATTGTCCGCAACGCTGATTTTTGCAAACTCATTATCTGCCGTAAGCGTAACATGAATGGTCGGCTTATTTGTGCTATACTTTAAAGCATTATCTACCAGGTTGACGATCATATTCAGCAGAAGTATCCTATCGCCCATTAGCTCTGGGTTTGCCTCTTGCTCAAAATTTATTGTTCCACACACATTTGCGACCAGCGGAGATGTGATCTCAATAGCTTCCCTGATCAGCTCAGCAACATTTATGATCTCTTTATTCAGATCGAATTGCCGCTCGTTCAGCTTACCGAATGAAAGTATCTTTTCGATCAGCGTTTTCATACGGTTCAATTCTTTATCTGCAAAGCCAATATATTCCTGTTGTTTTGTTTCGCTCTCTTTATTATTCCGTAATGAATTAATAATAAGTTGTAGTGAAGCAACTGGCGTTTTTAACTCATGGGTCACGTTACTTAGAAGACTCTCCCTGAACTGTGCGGTTTGTAATTGAAGCCTATAGCTTTTGTGATACAGGATAAAAGCCGCAGAAACGAGGAGCAATAAAAATATAGACATCGCAGTATAAGGCAATAACCTTTTTATTAATAATGCAGGTGGCAACGTATAAACAACTCTATAAACAATAGGATCATAAAAATCGATAATAAAAAATCCTGATGCCCATTTGGCATGCGGGATAGGCCTTTCCATTTTTTCAATTCTGTATGGCACTGTCAATCCTGCCTTTTTTAATTGCACTCGCAAAAAAGAGTCATAGTATCTTAAATTTTTGACTCCGGCAGGAGCATATTTTTTGTTTAGCTCCAACTGCTTTTTATTTCCCGCTATACGGAAGGGTTTTTCTCCTGTTACATTGTACGTAACAATTACGCTATCCTTCTTTTTTTTATCAACTTCGAGCTGGGATGAGATATTTTGTGAATCAAGGTCAAAATTTACTTTCATGCCTTTAGGCAAATGCTTCCTGATGGTATCCTGCATTTTCTTGTCTATCGTGGGAGTATTTTGTTTTGCAGGCAGAGGTATGATGTTTGTTTTGTTATTGTTTTCAGGTGCAGCCGGGAGAGTATATGAAGAATCTATATCACCCCAGGACATTGCTATCTTATTCTGGTTTTGAGTCATTCCTGCAGCAAATGCCAATTTTTCACTATACTCTCTATCTGTAAAAGTCCTAATGACATCATACTTATTAAAGTTGGCATTCTGTAAGGAATCTGCGCAATCATGCACTACTTTATTAATATCCTCCTGTATCCTTTTGTTTTCTGATCGATACATAATGTACCACCCATATCCCAGCAAAAAGAAAAGGATAACTAGCGAGCCACTAAACAACCAATAAAATAGCCTTGATAACGACATAGCCTGAAAGTAACTCGCAGAATTGATTTAAGGTAATTTCATTAACGTTATTTAAGGTTTATTTACCGGGTTCGAATTAATACGAGATACGCCAAGAATAGCTTTACGGAAAAAAAAGCGATGAAAAAGAAAAGCTCATTGATCATAGCATTATTTCTGTTGGTGCTTACATCCAAAGCAGGTATTTACCGTCACGACAGGGAAGAAAGTCAATACACAACACTGGCAGCCCAACCACAATTCGACTGTGTGGGGCAACTCTGGAAAGGAAATGAATTTCATGGCTCGTGTGTTCTGGTTGGCGGCAAGTATGTGCTATCTGCAGCCCATTGCTTTATCGAATCATCTTACCGGCCCGATACTATCGTACAGGGAAATCAGACTATTATAGTGAACCAGCCTTACGACCAGCACATAGGAAAAGCTTCTGACTACAACGTAGTGTATAATGGCATGAGATACCAATGTAAAGAATTAAAAATCTACCCTAGTTATATGGATACTGCTACCCACGATGGGCTGGATGTAGCGCTTTTAGTACTGGAAGAAGATGTAAAAGATATAAAACCTGCTTTGATGAATAGTAGTTTTAATGAATTGCACACAGACGTGACCGGGGTAGGATATGGAGTAAATGGCCCCGCTGATAAACCCGGTGAAATAGGCAACGCGAAAAAAAAGCTAGCTGGGGAAAATGTAATTGATTCTCTGGGTGGCTATACGCTGAACGATAATCAAACCGTAATGTTTTGCGATTTTGATCATCCAACCGACACAGGGTGCAATAAAATGGGCAGTGCAGTTCCCAGGGACCTGGAATATATATGTGGTGGTGGAGACAGCGGTGGTGGATTGTTCCGTCAGACTGAAAATGGATGGGAACTGATTGGTATTTGCCATGGAGGAGGTGTAAATATCCAGCAATTGATGAAAACAGGTTACTATGGACAGGTGATGAGCTGGACGAGGGTTTCTGTGTTTAAAAACTGGATCGAGGAGAATATGAAATAGATTATGGTCAGATATTTAGGTTTTACAATAGTGTATAAAAAATCTTTCGAAATGCATTGGACGATATTGTAGTGTGGGTTGAGTCTATACCTCTATCTTCTAATAAAGCAATTTTCCCATTTTTGTCTAAAAGTATAAATGAAGGTTCGCCATTTCTGTAATTCATCTGATGCAACTGTAAACTTGAAACAAACGCTATGGGAAATAGTATATCGTATTTCTTTATAAATTCCTGTATGTTTTTCTTATCAAACATAACGGCAACAACTTGAAAAGAAGGATTAGCTCTATATAAATCATTTAAAGTAGGAAAGTCCCACCAGCCATCGCATGTTTGCAGTGTAAAAATAATCAGTGTGATTTTCCCAATAGAATTTTTATTTGTAATTCTTTTCCCATCTAATGTTGTCAAGTCGAAAGGCATATAATCCTGCCCGATGTGGGTATGATTTAAAGAGTCAGTATAGGACTCTCCTACGTACCTTTGTATTTTATTGCTTTCTGCAATCTTCCACAGTTTCTCATAAGTAGTCATATTCTTTTGCGCAACAGCAATAAAAGGGAGAGTAGTAAGATAGAAAAAACGTGGAAAAATCTCCCTGTTGAGAGCGAGTGTATTTTGTGAGATCCATCACTTCGCGGCTTTCGCACGAGGCTACAGCTGCGTTCAGGATGGCAAAAGTTTAATAAAAACATTAGTTTTTGATGAACTTTATTTTATCAGTTCTTTCGGGGTTGCTTTTGTTGAAAACATCAATAAAGTAAATGCCGCTCTGCAGATTTACGACTGAAATTTTATTTGCATTATTTAAATCGCCCTGCATTATTTGTCTGCCATGAACATCATATATTATATAGTGCTCGTTTCCTGCGATGCCATTTAGCTGAATATAATTTGTGACTGGATTAGGAAATACAGAATAATGAGGATAATTAGTGTTTGGAACTGATGCAGTAAGAGTAGTATCCGTTAGCTTTGCGGTATATAGGCTGCGTATAGTGGTATCGGCTGAAAGTGAGATGTGGCTACCAAAATTAATATCACCCAAAAAATTCCCTGATAAGAAAACGCTTTTTGAATTGGCTTTTATGCCTTTGATGGTGGTGCTATAAGGACTGCCACAGTTTGTAGCCCAGATAAAATTCCCCAAAGAATCTATTTTAGTTACAAACACGTCTGTATAACCACTGTTAGTTAATGTGGTACTATCAAGCGTAATTGGAACACTGAAACTGCCTCCAAAATAACAATTGCCCGCATTGTCGACACTAACAGCTGAACCATTGCTACTTCCAGCCGGGCCGGTAGATTTGTTTACCCAAATATATTCACCACTGGTATTGCATTTTGCGATAAACATGGAATAATATAGTCCCGCCGGTCCTGTAAGGCTTAATGAACCAAAGGAAACAGTGCCCCGGTAAAAACCAGTTATATAAGCATTTCCTGCTTTGTCTATATCTATGCCGTTTGCCCCCATATAGCCGGTTGCGGCACCTGCCTCCTGTAGCCAGAGAACTTTGCCATCTGTGTTCATCTTCCCGATATATGCATTGTCTTCTTTATTTCCAGTGTTAAGTATTATTGAGGAATCGAAAGTAAGGCCATCGAAAAACTGCCCGGTAAAATAACTATTGCCTGCACTATCTGTTTTAATACAATCTCCTAAATGGAAATCAGAATATTCGGTGGGTTTTTTTAGCCATACATTCGCGCCGGTGCTATCATACTTAGCAACGAATATCTTGGAAGAGGAACCGGAAAAAGCTGAAATGTGGAAATCACCGGTAACATATACATTGCCTATGGCGTCGTGGCTTATAGAGCCTGCATAATCGAAGCCCGTATCGCCTGCGCTTTGCGCCCATTGAATATCACCATCCGAATTATAATGTGAAACAAACACGTCGAAATCCCCTACTGAGGTAAGCTTTCTTGAGCCAAATGTGCTTGTACCTTTAAATATTCCAGTAAGTGAAATGTTGCCACTCTTATCAACACATATCCCATACACCTCAACATCAGAACCACTACCGGCTGCTTTCGCCCATAAAAGATTGCCATTGATATCGTACTTGGCAATAAAAGCCGAAACCAGGCCCGGGGTAGTTATAGTAGTGGAACCAAACGATGCAGAATTATAAAAGTCTCCTGTTATGTAGCTGTTACCATCCTTATCTACATCAATACTTCCTGCATAGATGTTATTGTTGATACTATTTACTTTTTCAGCCCATTGCCATGTTTGCGAGCCCGCTACCAGCGGCATAAAGAATGATAAAACAATAATTTGTAAATACTTATTCATAGCGTATAGTTTAAAACTCTACCTTATGCAGAGCTATCCTATACATAGATGATATTTTTAACGTGAATCTTGGCAGCAGGCAGGGGGATATTTTAAGGGGATTTTGCTTCTACAAACACAGAGGTGCTCTTCTATGAAGCTAATATGCGGCAGAGCACCCGAAGGAAAAATCTTATCCAGAAGAAAGTGTATTTCATAATTCTGACTAATGCTTTAAACAACTCCTGATATCCTTCAGCTGTTGTACATGTCTTTGCATATGATATAGTGACAGATAAACCCATTCCAAACGTGTTAGCAATCCAAATACGGGGACTTCTGCATCTATGCATGTAGCAGCAAGATCCTTTTCACGAATAGCAGTCAACATATTATTCATAGTAGTTCCTAAAGTGGTTATAAGAACTGATGTATCATGAAATGATTCTGTCGGCTGAATACGATCAGCTGCTATGAATTTTAAACTGAAATTGAGAAACATGTCTTTGATGGCACCTACTTTACCTGTAGGGTCTTCCTGTGTAGCCTTTACGTTGCCATTTAATAAGTATAAGGTACCCGATACAGACTTATTGATATGTTCTGCTACCTGGCCTGCTGTCCAACTGCCGGAGAAAGGAATGGTATTGAAATCTTTGAGGCTGAATGAAGCAATGATCTGTATTAACTCTTTTACAGTGGCTGTATATTCATGTTGCAGATCCTGCAATTGCTTTGTGGAAACCGGGGCTGATGATTTGTCTTGCATGGCTATTTGTTTTACAAAACAAAATTCCGCTAATCACCTAAAAACAGAGAGTGGCGTTTAAGACATTTTATGGGGAAATTGCGACATTTATCAGGTAAGACAAGAAATCGCAGACTTTTCTTAGCTTTCTACCAGCTATGTTTATTTTCCTGAAAGAAATTATATTCTACATTGATGTCTTACTATAAATTGGAAATGCAAAAATAAGAAGATTTTTTTACCGCTATAAAAATCTGATCCGCCGCAATCACTTACTTGGTATGACTTTTTATATGGGATATAAAATAAAAGAGAATGTGGATATATATTTTTTAATATAAATTTGGAAGCAATAAATTAGGAATCACTTAGAAATCTATCCATTGTTTTCTTTCTTAATTTTTAGCGTAATTTAAAAACATTACCATGAATGACTCAGTTCAGGAAAAAGATATACTACTGGCAGAAGATGATAAAGATGATGTCGAAATCTTCGAAATGGCACTGAACACACTTGACATTCCACATGTTTTGAGAAATGCCGTGAATGGTGATGTGCTTTTCGTTCTACTAAAAGAAAAAATTCCCTATATTTTATTTCTCGATATCCATATGCCTTGCAAAGATGGAATTGCCTGTATCAGCGAGATAAGAAGAAACAGAGAATATGATAGCATGCCGGTTATTATGTACACTTCTTTGCTCACTGAAAAGCACGTAGAAGAATCTTATAGAAATGGCGCAAACATGTTTCTTGAAAAAACAAATACTTTCGATGAGCTAGTTGGTAAACTCAAAAAGATCTTCGATATAAACTGGACGGAATATTTACATTTTCCTCCCCGTAATAATTATATCCTGAGTTAGGATACTACTCCGTTTTCACAATTTTCATCTGCCGGATGGAATTACCATTTATAATTTTCAACAAGTACATTCCCGTACCTAGTTGTTGCAGGTGAAGCACTATCGATGTGCCGCTATAAGTATCATCCGAGATGGCAGTGCCCGTAAGAGTATATAATTGCACTCTTGTTGGAGCATTGCTGTTGCTTAATGATATATACAAGTTGTCCCTTGTAGGATTGGGATAAACCATAAGTGAATCACTTAATGCTACATAGTTAACACCTACATTGTCGATAATATGGCACCCGGAGTATTCAGTACACCCGTTTTTAGTAATTGCGACTTTATAAACGTCATTAAGCGTTGGTGTGAAGGAGGCACTCGTGGCACCAGTTACATTTTTTCCAGTAAGGCATTCTATCCATTGGTAAGTTGCGCCGGGACTGTTTGCAATAAGCGTATTTCCCGATGTCGTAACGGAAGTGTCTATGATATTGACGAGTGATAAAATGATAACACTATCGCAACCCTTCAGGCTGATCAGGCTATCCGTATAGGTGCCTAACGAGCTAACAATTACGCCTCTCGGTCCCGGCAAAACATAGTCGGAACCCGGACATATTGAATCTGCCACATTGCTCAAGACGCTGGATCCGTTACAGAACCTTAGCTTTACTATCCAGTAGTCATTGGAATAGGAGCCATAACCTGTTACATCTTTATCGCCGGATATGCCTGACCAGGTGGCGCCGCCCAAAACATAGCCGCTATCTGCAGATTGTGTCGCTGCAAATAATAAGCTACCGCTATTAGATCCTATATCTTTTTGCCATTGGATATTTCCCGATACATCCAGCTTCACTATCCAATAATCGGTTGTATAGCTTCCATACCCTGCCCAGGGGTTACTTGTCTTGTTACCTGAACTATCAGAACTGGACTGGCCTGCTGCCAAGTATCCTCCATCGTTTGTTTGTATAAAAGAATATAGTTGATCGAAATGATCGCCCCCCAGATCTTGTTGCCATTGAATATTGCCTGAATCATTTAGTTTTAAGACCCAATAATTTACAAATCCCCAGCAAGTATCTGTTTTGCTACCCGATGCGCCGGAATAGGAAGAGCCTCCGGCAATATATCCTCCATCATTTGTTTGCGCCAAAGAGTAAAGAGCGTCTGGCGATATACCTCCAATTGTTTTTTGCCACTGGATATTTCCAACACTATCAAGTTTTAATATCCAGTAGTCAAAATCAAAACTGCTATATCCAGCCACCGGGTTACTTGTCTTATCTCCCGAACTATCTGAATTGGATGTGCCTCCTACAATGTACCCTCCATCAGCTGCTAGTCCTATTGCAACAGCACAGGGATAAAATGTTACGCCATCATCATTATCGCCACCTATATCTTTCTGCCATTTTATATTTCCTGTACCATCCAGTTTTACTACCCAATAATCGTTTCCTCCTTTTGATGCATCTGTTTTATTTCCCGACGCTCCTGAACCAGAGAAACCACCTAAAATATATCCACCATCAGGTGTTTGTTTCACGGAGGTGAGATAATCGCTGCCTGTACCGCCTATGTCTTTCTGCCATTGAATGTTTCCTGCGCTATCCAGCTTTACCACCCAATAATCGTAATCAAGACTGCCATAGCCGCCTGCGGGATTACTTGTTTTATTACCTGAGCTATCTGAATTGGAATAACCGGCCACAATATATCCGCCATCGGTAGTTTGCTCAATTGCCTGCAATTCATCATCATTATCTCCACCCAGATCAGCTTGCCATTGTATAGCTCCTACAGCATTCATTTTCACTACCCAATAATTATAAGTCCCCCAACAAGTATCTGTTTTATTTCCCGATGTGGACGAAGCCGATTTACCACCTGCTATATATCCTCCGTCGGATGTTTGTATAAGTGCTGATAGCTGATCATCTTTAGCACCGCCAAGATCTGCCTGCACTGTTATATTTAGAGGTTGTCCCAATATTTTCGAGCTCGTAAGCAAACAAACAAATAAGACAACGTATATTTTCTTCATGATGTTGGTTTTGAAATACTATTTAGCGCACCAGGGTTACGTCTCCTTTTTGAAAATATTTTTTACCTGTTGTTCCCCCGTTAAATTGAATCACGTACATATAATCACCCAATTGCGCGGGTGTTCCATAATACTTTCCATCCCATCCTTCAGATGGATTATGGCTCATCCAGACCATTTCACCCCATCGGTCATATACCATGAGCTGGTAATTTGATACAGGACAACCGGGTTGGATAACAGGCATGAAAAAATCATTTTTCCCATCGTTATTTGGAGAAAAAGCAGATGGCATATTAAATGAACATTCGCATAGCTGAGTATTAATATTTATGCTATCGGTAAAGAGGCAAGGGCCATCTGTGACCTTTACCCAATAAGCACCTGTATCCTGCACACTTATTGCTGGCCCGATAGTTCCATCACTCCATGTTGCATACGCACCAACAGGAACATTAGCCCGCAAGTTCAACATGATAGGTTGTCCATAACAGATAGTTGTATCATTGCCCAGGTGCTGTGGGGCATCCAGGAACGCAACATGCACATGGCTTGAATCAACGCATCCTGCATCTTTGACCACCACGGAATAATTGCCGGTTTGGTTAACGGTGTAAAAGCTATCAGTACTTCCATCTTGCCACAAATAATTTGCTCCCGGCATAGACACCTGTAAAACATATGGGAAAGGAGGAGAGCAGAACGAGGTATCGTCTCCTAATGTAAAAGATACATTCACATTCCTTACAGCGAAGGTGTCTATATGTGCTGTACAGTAGTTACTATAGAGCGCAATATAAACATCCTCTTTTTTTACATTGAGTGTGGTGTCGGCAGAACCATTGCTCCATAAATAATAATAGTAGCCAGAAGGAACGTTCAATGCAATGCTGTCGATACCCGGCGTACATATACTTTTATCAATTCTTGAATAAATTGAATCCGCAGGACTGATCAATGGCTTCACAAAGCCTGCACCCAGGTCTTGCTGCAATCCGAGTGTAAAAAACGGGAAGGGGGCATATGGCGGAACGTAGATGGCATTATTTATATAATCACATGCAGCGCCTTTAAGGTTGGGGTAATTAATACAAGCTATATAAGTGCTTATTCCAATGCCACTGGCATTTGCGACACAATAGATCTTTCCGTCCGGGCCAGCCCTCATCTCATTTACTGCTCCGCAGGCAATACAATCCTGAAAGGTATCAACTATTACTACCTGCGACGCTATGATCGCAGCCGGGGAAGTACCTGTAAGATCATATTGGACAAGAGCGCCTGAACTATATTTGAGATCATACTCCGAAATATACAACTTTGAATTATCGGGCGAGAAAACAGCAGATTCATCCAGTGAATTTGTATCCAGTGCAATAGGGTTGGAGACTATTCCCGTGCCCGGATCAAAATCATACACCTCTGTACCCATAGGATAGCTTAGAGCGACATTTACGTTTACAACCGATATTTTTTTCCTGTTGGGCGAAACAAACATTTCTCCGTTACTATAAGAGTTAGGATAAGTGTAAGTACCCGCTTTTGAAATAACAGGACTATTGTCAACACCTGCAGCCGTGACATGGTATGCTTTAAACACAATATCCCCCTTCACATGAGTCATTAACCACAGGTCGCAATTATTTCCGGGAACAGCAACCATTTCACAACCAAATACAGAGTCTAAAACAATACGTGATTTCCCGGGTACAACGTCCCCAAGCCCTTTATTGAGTGACATATCAACGATCGTATAGTTCAGCGTATAACCAGCCGGGGTATAGCCACCTAAATAACTCGAGCTTCCCGACATTACAAAAACATAGTATTGATCAGGGTTATTTATAACAGGTAAGATCATCGCCCCTTGTGCCGCATCATAGCATCCATCTGTCCCACTCGTTGCGCCGGGATAAAGCGGGCTACCTGACCAGGCTCCTGTCGCGCAAAAAGGCATGGGATCTCCGTTCTTGTCCCATATAGTATCCGTATTGGTATAAAACAATAAATTGCCGTTTGCATCACATACACTTGCATCAGCATACTCACCCGTCCAGGGTATTTTTGAAGAGATAACACTTGGCACCGGCGTGTTAAAGTCCAGACCGTTTTGCATGGCAAACATCCATATGTTATTTTCTTTTTGGGCGCTTAATTCATATGGTGTCAAATAAAGAACTATAATGAATAGTAAAAATAATTTCATGGAGGGGCTTTAATATTTTTAAATATTAATGGCAAATATATTTTTTAAAGGAATCACATACATGGTGGTTTCTACTCATTTACAGAAACTAATGCAGCTTATATTTCAGCTGTACCTGCATGTAGTTGCGGTCGATGTAGTTATTGCCGGGAGAGACAATATTATTAGCGCCCAGGCGGTAAGATAACCCGGCTTTAAGGCGTGGGAATATTGCATATTCTGTTCTCAACAACATCCCGACATCCACTAACGGTGCAACCTTAGTATTATCATTATATAATATTGTAACGTCATGATCCTGTAGCAATCGTTGCAGATCAGCACCGGCGGACAAAGTAATTTTTTTAGAAAGGCTGTAATCTGCCATTGGTGCACATTGCAGATAATTAAGAGGCGAAGTAACCGCCGATACGGGGGATGGCTTTGGTTGACTGCCATTGAAAGGAGGCGAAAAAGGAGGAATTTGATTGACCGTACTGCCGGGCGTAGAAGCTGAATTCCCTACATAAGCAAGAGTAACCTCAACACCAAATTTACTGCTCAACTTTTTATCTACCGCAGCGCCAACGGCATACCCTGTATTGATAGTTCCATAGTTTATCCCTCCTGCCACACTTATATTTATTTTCTTTTCGGGTTTATTTCCTGTTTCATCTATGAATGTCATAGGTTCTTCATAGCCATGTTGCCTGTGTGTCTCTTCAAAGCTGAGGGTATCTATTGTTTTTTTTGCTGGTTGCATCGAAGTATTTGTATGGCTATTATCCGCAATGGCAGAAGCATTGTAAGTTGCAGTATCGGATAACAGGTGCTCTTGTTTTTTATGATTAATTGCTACCGGAGATTTATAATGCCGGGTGTATTGTGTAACTGCAGATTGTATTTTTACGCCGCTATTAGCTGATAGAGCCGAAGGGGCTGGCGGAGGCGTTTTTATTTGGGATGCGTATTGCGCGGCAGGCACTCCTTTTTTAGAAAGCATTGGAGCAACAAAAAGAAAAATAGCCACAGATGCAGCAATACCTGATGAGAGATAAGCAAACGCAAGCACCATAGCACGCCTTTTTTTCCTCGCAGCAGCAAGCTGTATGGTAAGCTTTTCCCAGTCACTTGTATCGTAGTCGTACGATACCTGGCTCACTTTTTTCGCAATGAGCCTGTCAAATTCATTTGTGCTCATATAGCTTATTTTTTACCATGATTTTCCGTTGTAAAATGCTCCTGGCGTTGTGCACATGCCAGGATGATGTGCCAATGCTGATATTGAGCATAGCTGCGATCTCATTATGATTATAACCCTCAAAAGCAAAAAGGTTAAATACCACACGCGTAACCGGCGGCAATGCCTGCAACATAGCTATCAGCTCATGTGCATCTATATTTTTCTGGGCTTCGTTGTATACAACCATGCTCTCTTTCTCATCTATCACATCGGTATGGACCGTCTGGCTGTTCTTTTTGAAATCGCTGCTTTTTAAATACTCCAGACAGGTATTCACTATTATCTTTCTCATCCAGCCCTCAAATGAACCTTCATTCCTAAAGCTCCCGATCGACATGAATATCTTCACAAATCCATCATTCAATAGTTGCTTAGCATTCTGAACATCCTTCGCATAACGCATGCAAATAGCCAGGAACATGCTATAATATTGTTTATACAGATGTTCTTCATATACCCTGTCCTTTCTGAGACAGCCTTTTATTATTTCCTGCTCGGCATACACCGCCATATCACATATTAGTCCCTCGCTATATTACAACTGATCAATTATAACTCCTACCCGCCATATATATTGCTTCAGCTCTACCGGCAACCTTGAAGTGTCTGAGCTTATCTGCCACCACATTATCGTAGTATCTGTAGGCACCGAAAGCGTTATGAACTTTTCACCAGTACAACCAGGACAGCCTATGGCGGTATCTTTTAAATGCGCCATAAGATAGGGCGGAAAACTATCCATCACATACCTGGCAATATTATACAGGCTGTCTGGCAGCTTTGTTTCTGTTATATAGACACCTGCCGGACGAAACATGGTAGGGTAAGCATACAGCCCACTGTTTTTCAGCAGGAAAAGCTCACCGCTCGGGGCAATTGTCATGCTCAGTGGATTAAACCTTCCAAACACTACACTATCAAGCGTTATGGGTGGCGTAGGGCCGGGGCCATGATGCTTTTTACAGGAGGCCAGTAGGGCTATAGAAATAGCAAAAAGGCCTATTGCGATGATATTCTTCATAATTAAATTGGGTTTAGTTTTATAATTGTTTAAGGCCATAATGCCCTCCAGGTTTGTTGCATCCGGCTCGTATATGGCTGTATCTCCACAGGCAGCGTTGTTGCGTTGGGTTCGATATGCCAGCTAACCGTATCTGTACCCCAAACAGCAATAATATTTATTACATCGCTAAAATCCCCGCACGACGTACAGCCAAAAGACGAATTGGGGTGACTTAAAAGATAGGCTGGAAATTGATCCATCAATACCCGCACCTTTATGTAATCGCTATCCGGCATCACACCGGTTTTACGAAAGATATCATCTGGTATGTATTCACTATATAATTTATTATCGTTCACCATATAGTAAGCAATACCGACCATATTACACATACAGTTACCCTGGTTCTTACCAAAAACAAAGTAGTCAGGATGAAAATCCGAATGATTGGACCCGCACACCATTGCACCATGTTCTTTTTTACAAGCAGCTAATAACGTGATTACCGACAGAAATAGTATCATATACTTTTTCATAAACACATCTCGCTTTCTTAGAAAGATGACATTGACTATCCAAATCTTGGGTAATGTTCAAAAATTTTTAAAAATTATTTATAAATATTTTTTACTCGCCCAAGATTTAAGTAGCTGATTTCATCTGTGTAAGAAAAGAACTAAATCTCAATACCATGAAGCTAAAGATCTCTATGCTCTTCGGTGCCCTTTTTCTGGCACAACTCTCTTATGCACAAATAACTGACCCTTCTCCTTATTGCCCCGGCGGGTATGATGACGGCATCGGATATGTCCCACATTGTATTTCAAAAGTTACCCTGGGTACATTGAGCAACAGATCAGGCGACACCGCATTTGCCGCACCTCACTATGTTTACTATAACAACGTAACAGCTCCTGACCTGGTAGCCGGAAACACATATACTTTATCAGTATCGCACGATTCAATATATGACAGCCCACATTTTATGGCAGCGTATATCGACTTTAATCAAAACAACAGTTTTTATGACTCCGGAGAAAGAGTATTACAACAAACAGGACGGGCCAGAAGTGTTACAGATCCATCAATAGCTACTATAACTATACCGGCAACTGCCACCCCGGGGATAACAAGGATGAGGGTAATGGATTTTGAAGACGATTGGTATACTTACTACAATGTAAACGCGACTCCCTGCACTGACGACACATTGGATTGGGGAGAAACCGAAGATTATAACGTAAACATAGTCGCTCCAACTGGCATTACAGAGATCGCTAAAAACAATACAAATCTGTTTTATCCAAACCCAGCAAATGGTACCATGTATGTATCTGAAAGTTTATTGGGAAGTGAAATGACAATCTACAATATGGAAGGAAAAGCAATACAACACGGCACAATAAGCAACAAAACGATTGAAGTTGTTAACATAGCTCCCGGACAGTATATCATTAAAGCCATAAACAATAGGAATGTTTATACACAGCCACTAACCATCATTAAACAATAGCATACCAACCTTTCATAAAAATATAATGTCTAAACCACTATCATGACTCATTTTAAAATTTTTAGGATAATATTTATTTGCCTGGTAATACCGTTAGCCGCGAAGGCAAAAACACTTAGAGTGTTATTTATAGGCAACAGCTACACATACGTCAACAATTTGCCCCAAATGGTTGCCGATGTTTCCGCATCTATGGGAGATACTTTGATCTTCGACAGCTACACTGTTGGGGGTTATGCTTTTTCGGATCATAGTACCGATCCTCTTTGTGCCGCAAAGATAAATTCACAACAATGGGATTATGTGATACTGCAGGAGCAAAGCCTGGATCCATCAGAACCTCCTAACATTTTCTTTACTCAATCTTACTATGCCGCACGGAATCTGGATAATATGATAAAAGCAAATGATCCCTGTACTAAAAACATATTCTATATGACCTGGGGATATAAAGATGGTTTTTCTTCTTCCTGCAGCGATACTTCATGGCCATATCAATGCACATATGAGAGTATGGATAGCCTTACCAACCTCCGGTATAGAGCCTATGCAGACACTAATATATTGGCAGCTATAGGATTCTCTTCTGTGACAGTCCCCGGCCTCGCTACCGTAAGAAGTTCACTGATATCCCCAGTGGGCGCTGTACGTCATTACATAAGGCATAATTATTCCACCATCGAGCTATACCAGTCCGATGGGAGCCATCCCACGGAGGCTGGAACTTATGCCGCTGCCTGCACCTTTTATGTTGTCCTGTTTCACAAAGATCCAACCCTTATTCCCTACAACGCCACACTCGCCGACACCGACGCTGAAAATATAAGGTATGCCACTAAGCTGATCGCTTACGACAGCATGAGCAAATGGTACGTTGGCACCGATCTGCGCGCCCAGTTTACCGATACTGCCATGGGCACCACAGTCTCATTCGCTAACACCTCAACCTCTGCTACAAGCTACCTATGGGATTTTGGAGATGGCAATACATCCACTTCGCCTGACCCAACCCATACGTATGCAAGCAACGGAACATATGCCGTAAGACTCATCGCCTTCGACACTTCATGTAGCGATACAATATTCGCTACTGTAAACGCTTCGCCCACATCAGTTGGAAATGTAACTATCACAAACAGCGATTTTATTATCTGGCCTAATCCTGCAAAAGATATGGTGAATATACAATCCTCAAAATTAGCAGGCGGTTCTTATCAATTGCATATTACCGATGCTTTGGGTAAGGAAGTTTATTGTAAAGAAAATATTTCTGCCGGGCAACAAATAAATGTAGCCAACCTGAATAGTGGTATTTACTTTATTACAATTAAGAACGGCGATAACGTTGCGTATAGATATAAACTGCTGAAGTTATAATTTTTAGTAGGGAGTTTTCTTCATTTAAAAACGTAACCTATAACCCTTTATTAATTTCTTGTCAATTGGCAAGCTGCGGTAATATTTATCTATATTATTTTGTCCGGAAAAGAACATAATGCAATCAGTAAATAATGGAGCTCACAATATAATCTCAGCAGACGATTGGTTTAGTTCCGGTGAGCGGCTGGCTTATGATACAAAATCAAAAAGTATTATTGAGGACGATGCAACGCAACAGCATTTGTTTGTTTTCAATAAGCTCCTCACATCTTCAAAGCAAAAACCGGGCAGTGTAATTTCTTTTCTGCCGGGTTTTCCATCAGGTTCTTACGATTGGGCTAAGATCGATGCTTTGATAGAAGATCAGCATCCACTTGATCGGTTATATGTTGAATACATAGGGCAGGGAGAATCAGACAAGCCTGGAAACTATCATTATTCAACTTTTGAAAGAGCCGACCTCGTAGAGGCTATATGGAAATACCATCATATCGATTCCACATTTGTGGTAACGTTTGATTATTCATCTTTGGTTGTACTTGAATTGCTGCGGCGACAGCAGGAAAAAATAGTAAAGGGTATTAAGCCATCTACTGTAATTACTAGAGTGTTGTTTATCAACGGTGGTTATTTTGCAGATGGCCATTCACATCCCATACTAACCACTCCATTACTCAAAACATTTTTGGGGAAACAGGGGGCAATGCGGGCACAAACTTCAAATGCAGCATTCAACGGCATGGTAAAAAGCATGTGGTCTAAAAACTACAAGGTCAGCGAAGCCGAGCTCACTGAGGTATGGAATGCTATCAGAAGAAGAAATGGGATGCTTTTTCTTCATTATGCTGCCGGCTTTGTAACCGAACATAAGGCAAACCGCGAACGGCTGGATTTGCTGCCTATCGTTGAGCAAATGCACAACGATGTTAAATTTCATATTGTAGGAAGTGACAAAGACCAGTTTGAACCTAAACAGGTAAAGCTGGCAAAAGAACGCCTTAGCAAATACGGAGTTAAAACCGAAATGCTTCCGGGTGGCCACATGATAACAATGGAGCAGCCACAATTATTAACAGACCGTATTTTAGCTATAGCTGATTAAAATAAACATCATTAATACATACACTACAGAAATCTAATCATCCATAATATTCTCAAATTGGCGCATTATCAAATTGCCGGATTACCAAAATTGTTTTACCGCTCCTTATATTTGTCACAAACCACACAAGGTTATGACCGCAAAAGAAATAATGTCCGAGCTTAAATCGCTTGGAGATGAAAAAATAAAAAAGATATTACTCAATCACGGAGCAAAAGAACCACTCTTCGGCGTAAAAGTGGAACATTTAAAAAACAATCCAGAAAAAAGTAAAAAAAGATTATCAGCTTGCTAAAGAAGTATATGCCACAGGCAATACAGATGCCATGTACCTGGCGGGCCTAATCGCTGATGACGAAAAAATGACCAAAGAAGATCTGCAGACATGGGTAAAGCAGGCCGTATCCAACAACATCAGCGAATACACCGTTCCCTGGGTGGCCACAGGCAGCAAACATGGTTTCGAACTGGCTACCGAATGGATCAATTCGCCTAAAGAACATATTGCCACTGCCGGTTGGGCAACACTCTCCAATATTGTTACATTAAAGCCCGATACGGAATTAGACACAAAGCAACTAACACAACTGCTCGAAAGAGCTGCAAAAGACATACGCACAGCTCCCAATCGCGTTCGCTATACTATGAATGGATTTGTAATAGCAGTAGGTGCCTACTCAGTTCCTTTATCCGATAAAGCCATCGCTACAGCAAAAAAGATCGGAACGGTTACAGTAAATGTAGATGGTACCGCCTGCAAAGTTCCTGATGCTACTGAGTACATCATTAAATCGCAAGCACGGGGTTCTTTAGGGAAGAAAAAGAAAACGGTGAAATGCTGAGATTTAATTTGCTGGTGTAAAGTCTAATTGCCACTTTCTTTCGCTTGCTTCACCCCCTTAAAAACAGCATAAATAGCCATAGCATGCCCATGCCCCAGATCGAAATCTTTTTTTAGCCACGCCACCACATCACCCGCTTTTACTCCATTTCTTAATTCACCTTTTTCCAAAAAACCCTTTTTCTCTGCAAGCTTTTTAAAATCCTCAGGAGTTTTGCCGGTCTTTGTTTTTATGTTATCTATATATGCTTGAAACGACATAGTGGAAACTTTAAGAGTTAGCTAATGATACATTATTTACACGGTATTCACGATTCTTCAAAATCCTATGATACAAAATATAAGACCCAATTAGCAGCACAAGAGCAATAAACGGCGGTAGCAAATAGCCCGTTGCTCCACCCACGCATATGCCGGAATAGATAGCTGCGGTTAGATCAAAAGTAAAGCCGGCATAAACCCATTCTTTTATGCGGGGATATCCCGGAATGTATAACGCAACGAGACCTAAAAGTTTTGTCACACCGGTAAAAGGTAGAAAATAAGCGGGATATCCCAGTATTTTAGTAAAATGTTCTACAGCATACGGCAGACTCAGGGCGCTTGGAATAGCTGAGCCAAGTATTGAAAATGTAAACAATGCCATTATCGTCCAGTAAATGATCTTTATCTTTTTCATTTGTTTCTTATTTAAAGGCATGAGTAGCTATTTTTGATGAAGGGTTAATCCATTTCCATCTGCGTCTTTAAACGGAGCAAACTTACCCCACGGCGTATTGTCTATTCTGTCAATTTCTATTCCTTTCGATCTTAATTCCTCAACTTCCTTTTTAATATCGTCAGTCTCAAACATCACATTAGCATACTTTGATAATGAAATTGACGTAGTTTGATTTGGTAGCCCCATCTGCAGCCAGGTTTCACCATCACCAAGCGGAGCTTCAACTATTACCTGAAACCCAAGCTTCATATAAAATTCTTTTGCTTTTTGCTGATCCGATACCGGGATCATGATAATTTCGATCGTTTTCATGATTTTATTTTATTTGTTTATGAAGCAAAAATAGAATAGGAACATAGCCTGAACATGGTTCAGAACTTGGATAGAATGGTAATTTTTATACTACTTTTTTTCTCTGAATTCCAGAGGTGTGATACCTACCAGTTTTTTGAAGAATTTGCCAAAATTAGCAGGGTCGGAAAAATTCAGCTTATAAGCTATCTCGGCAATACTGTAATCTGTGTAACTAATGAATGATTTTGCCTCGGTTAATAGCCTTTCATTGATATAGGAGAGCGCGTTCTTTCCCGAAACGGATTTTACTGATTGGGAAAGGTGGTTAGGTGAAATAAAAAGCATTTTTGCATAGTCTTCTATCCTTCTTTTTTCGATATAGTTGGTATTTACAAGCGCGATAAATTTTTTAAGAAGCACTTGTCCGGGATTAGCGAGCTTTTGCTGCGAGATATCATTGTAGGCTGAAAACTCTTTTAGTTGATATAGAAGCGCAAGTAATTTCAAGCTGGCTATTTTGTGATCACTTGTTTTCTCGTATGCGGTAAAAACCTCTTCGAAATGGCAGGACAATTCGCTGAACTTCTCATGGGTTATTTTATGAAAATCAGTATGCTGAATATCAAAGAATGGAAATTCTGTATCAAGAGAAGGTTTATAATAGGAAAAACACTCCCGCTTAAAATAGATCAGGTAACCATGAGTAGAGGTGTCGCGATAAAAACTATACATGAGTCCCGGCGCCTGGAACACCAACAGGGAATCCAGATCATTTACATTAGTGTTGTCGTATGAAATTTTTGACTTTTCGGCATTTGTCAGCAACCCAACAAAATAAAATCCCCTTCTGAATGGTGGTTTGTACACCACGTTATCATCATTCTTATGCAGTCGCAAGCACAAAAAAAGCGGGTCCCTGGTTCTTTCGCTTACTGATGTGGAGGCAAGAAATTCATTAATATCATCGTAGTAAGGAATAACAGCATTTATGAAATTGGAACTATTGCCGGTGTTCACGATGATATGCGATTTTGTATGGAAGTAAGTTATAAAAACTTTGGTACATGTCCTACCAGGTAGGCTTTTACGGCCCGGGCATAAAACCGCTAAACATTAACCTGCCAGACCACGCTGGTCTAAGCGTCCGCTTAGACCTACAATATTTCAAGCGTCCCGCTTGCAAATGATGTGGAATAGCCTATCAAACTACACTGTAGCAATAGCATCAGCAGACTGTGCAGCAAGTGCAGACTCGTGATAATGGATCACACGCCACCTATCCTGAGTATTCCGGAACAGCATAGTGACACGGCCACTGGGCCGGAACAGCTCCTTGCGCCCCTTGAGCCTGACCGTAGAATGAAACTTGAAAAAAGCGATAGCGGTATCACCGAGCGAATCGATCCTGATATTATCGATCTCCTTGGCCACCATTTTCATCAAGGTGTTCCGGCAAGGCTGTATAGTATTGCTCAATGGCGTCCCAACCATATATTGGTTCAGGTTTTTCCATAGCAACATAGATCAGCGAGGCATGTTTGTGATCCCAGATAGACATAAGGCGCTTAGGGTCGAGTTGCAGAAAACCTTGACGGTAAGTTTCGATGAGATCGGCAATCTCACGCTCTATATCTCTATCTTGTTTGGATAGGTCTTCCAATTTTGTAGTTTTAAATTATCGAGATTTTAAATGCACCAAAATCATACCAATCAACCATTCATACAATTAATCGCTTCTCGTTTTTCTATCATTATCCCAAAACTGTATAATCACTGTAAAGAAATCCCATAATCATAAAAATTCTATTTCCTTCTATTATCCTCTCAAACTTTGCGATATTGGAACAAAATCCAAACCGATGACAACAGACATTTTTTCAAAAGTAGATAATTATATAAGTGATCTGCTTGCCCCAGAGGACAAAGCCTTAACCGACACGATCGCATCGTTGAATGAAGAAGGTATGCCGCAAATAAGTGTTTCCGCCAACCAGGGGAAATTGCTACAGGTGCTAATCACTGCTTGCAATGCTAAAAACATTTTGGAATTGGGCACATTGGGCGGATACAGTACTATTTGGATCGCAAGAGCATTACCTGCCGACGGCAAAGTAATTACCATTGAGGCAAATGAACAATATGCGTCGGTAGCAAGAAAAAATATTAAAAATGCAGGAGTAGCAGATAAAGTACAACTGAAAACAGGAAAGGCATTAGACATCCTACCTCAATTGATTGCTGAACAAAAAGAACCTTTTGATTTTATTTTTATTGATGCAGATAAGCCACCTTATACAGAGTATTTCGAGTATGCCCTAAAGCTATCCCGGAAAGGAACAGTGATCGTTTGCGACAATGTGATCCGCGAAGGGAATGTTTTAGATACAGAAAGCACGGACGAAAAGGTAAAAGGAGTTCAGCGGTTTAACGAAATGCTGAGTAATAATAAAAGTGTAGTTGCAACTATTATACAAACTGTCGGCATTAAAGAACACGATGGAATGGCAATAGCCGTTGTGCAATAAAGTATGAGATATTACCCTTGCAAAGCCTTTTCATAGAGAAAGAATGGCAATTCCCTGCCATCGAAAAATATTTCTCCTCGCTTTTTATATCCTCTCGCTTCGTAAAATTGTAATACCCTCTTATTGGGGCTATACGCATCGAGCCTCACAGATGAGTAGTTATTATTTATTCCGTACAGTTCCGCAAAATCCATAAGCTTTCTTGCTATCCCCTGCCCCTGGTACAATGGGTCAACAGCAAGGCGATGAATGATCAGCATTTTACCTATATTGTTATTCCAGGTTATTGTGGCATACTTAGGGTCTTGCTCATCATTAATGCTGATTACGCCAACACACCTGTTTTCAACAACAGCACAATACAAATACTTTTTTTCAATGTCTCGTTCTACTATCGAAAGTGTAGGATAACTATCCATCCATTGAAAAATGCCCTGTTTATCCAATTCATGTTTACAATTGCACAGTATCGAAAAAATTTCTTCTGTCTGATTGTGCTCGGCAAGTTTAATTTCCATGGATAAGAAATTGATACGCAAAAATTACTTTTTTGCAATATTTTTTCTTTTTTCTTTTTCTTGTTTTATTATCTCATTGCCTCTTTCAAAAAAAAGCATGTCAATTAGTTTCGCCTTCGTATAAACAAATGAGGATTTTGTACCATCAAATTGTAATGAGGTGATTATTTTACTATCAATGATAAATTTATGTTTCGTATAAAAATAAAATAGGCTCTGCCAAATAGCTTTAACCTTATCAATTGACTCCTGATAATTTAAATATCCTAGGTTAGCCTTACCAATACCCTTAATAAAAAACTCATCCATAGCCGGCGTACAACCAAATATCCCTAACAGAATTTTAGTTACAAGAATTGCGGTTGCTTCCTGAGCATTATCTTTACCATCTTTCACTAAAGGAATATTAATCCTACTACCAATTTCACAGTACAGAGTAGTTAAATCGCTAATTGTAACATCATAATTATCAATATCTATTTCCCAGTATTTTTCTGGTGTTGCAGCTGCAAATTCTATAACTGGCTTAAGTGCATGTGAACTGTGACGTAATAAAGCTGTAGAACCTCGGAACATACCCCAACTTGCTAAATAGCAAGTCAGTTGCAGTACACTTAGCTCAATATTTTCTTTGGCAGCTATTTGTAACAAGATATCTTTTTTACGAAAAGATTGAAAATAATTATAACAATAATCAAATGAAGCGTATCTGTGAATATGGCTGATTTTGTCTGTATAATTATTTATTCGCTTTTCGATCTGATCGTCAGATAGGTTTTGCAGAATGTTTTCTTTACTCATTGTATTAAAAAATAAACTCAACCTTTACAAAGGTAAAATTTAACTGTCACTTATAATTTGCTAAATCTTTTAGTCTTTTTTCAAAAATCTCAGTGAAACTAATTGTCCGACAGTCGGGTAATCCAATTCCTTCTAAAATGAATCTTGCAATTTGGAAAAACGCATGGTCATCTGATAAGTTAGTCTCGTAATATCTGCCATCCCTGAATTCCGGTATTTCTATTTCATTCTTTGGAGAAATTGGGATGTTGTAAAGTTTTAGCTTTTCTAAATAATCATCGTTATCAAAAAAAATGAACTTTCTCCAATAATCAGTAACTCTAGCTCTAAATCCAACCTTTATCTCGAAATCAAATTTATTGTCTTCTAATACTGCTTTGTATTTTGCGATAATAACCAAAATATTTAAAATAAACTCAGTTCCATCGATAAGCTTAATATAATTCGCAAAGCCGGTATTACTCTCGTAGGGACAATATTTTTTTAAAAGGTAGTTGATAGTATTCGAGTTTAAATAACGCTTGGGAATATTTTTAGGGCTGAATTCGTTAAGAGGAAATAAAAATTTTAAATTACCATTTCTAAATAACTCAACAGTCGTGTATTTATAAATAAGATTGTCTGCATTTAATGGCCTTATTATCAAGGAATCTTCTGAGCTATAAATACTGTTAAACCCTAAATTTAAATTGATATTGGGATCTAGTTCGTTTAAGTCTACTTCTACATTTGATAAAATCTTATTGCTACCTCTTTAAAAAACTCAGATGTAGAAAATTGCTTGAAAAAAAAATTATCAAATGGTAATGGGAATAGGTATAATTCCAAATAAGTCTGATTCCAGTCAGATTGTCCTCTTGTTTGAGTGAGTTTGAAATTGCTAAAATGTTCTATAGATTGGTAGTAAGAGCTCGTCTTTTCATTTAGCTTTTCAATTATATATCTGTCTTTTATAGGCTTACTTTCATTATTTTCTCTTTGATAAATAATACCTTGACTAGTTATGTAAGGCGGTGTTGGACTTTCTTCTACCTGAATTACCAACACAGTATTTTTATTTGCCAATTCAATTTTCTTAAAATGATACATTGGCCTTGGGCTGATATTTGAATTTATAACCTGAGACAATTGATCATCTAAGTTTCTGTATTCAGTAACATCTACTCCGTCAATCGAAATTGGTTTATTTTTCTCATCACAAGTTATACCCCAAAAAATCCAGCCCCCTTTCGTATTTGCAAAAGACGAGATAGATTTAGAAATTTTAATATTATCTAATTTATGAGAATTTGATTTGGGCACATCTCTCTTATATTCAATATACCACCCTTCGCAAATTTCATTTTCAATTAACGGTATTAAGTCTTGTTCTGTTAATTCTGATAATTCTTTATTAAATGGATTATATCTCATATGTCAACAATTGTGATGCATATTAAATAAACTTCTACTTAACGATAGTGGTCAATTTTAGAAGTTTCAATCCTCACTTGGTTACCGGGATACATTTTGCCCATCATATATTTTATCTGAGCTTCATTAAGTTGTTTTTCCATTATTTTAGGGCCCAGAATGATATTTTTAATTTTTATTAGTTCTGAATCTTGTAAAATGCACGGCATTTCGATTATGGGAACTATTATGCCATATCTGTTTAATCGAAATTTCTCCTTAAATGTTTTGTGATTCATCCCTGGGGTATTTCTTACCATAATTCTGACTTCTCGTTCGTCTTGATAGTCTGAATGCTTAAAGAAGAACTTCCAATAGTCAACCATTTGGAAACCCAAACCAATATTAAATTGTGTTCTTAATTTGTTCTGCCACTCTTTAAGTGTTTCAAACATTTTCAGATCATAATAAACTTTGGAGATAAGAACATTATTGTATGGGTTGTAATTGTGATCAATTGAGAACTCAATCATCGCACCTCTTCCATCATCACCGTACAATCTCCATTGATTTAGTTGGTCAGCAGCTTTGGAAAAGCAGAAAACAAAATGGTAGTTATGATAAGCCATTGTAATAGAATTATATGGATCTGTATGTTGTCTCCCCATATAATTGTTTACATAGTTGATTTCTGATCGGTCATTCAAACCGGCTAGCGCATTTAGATGTAAAACACCAGAACTCAAGATATGAAAAAGACTTTCAAAAGATGTATAGTGATAAAAGGTGTCTAATCTTTCATCATGAAATATATTTCGAAAAAAAGCATATTCGTATTCTGGATCAAATGATGCTATTAACTCGCTATCACTCGGGATAAAGGAAATATTTTCTGCAATTTTCTCGTGGTTACAAAAGTTATCATCGATATATGCATCCAAAGAATTAGCAATTTCTTTCAAACATTGGCTTAACTGTTCGCAAAACTGTTTTTTAGTTTGTTTATCCAACATGGCAGTCATAAAATTATATACTAATTGGCAAATAAATCATACTGCAACTCTGCTGTTGATTTTATAATGTGAAAGCTAAAGCATAGTATTTGCAGCCCTATAAATTAATTCTCATATCAGTATTTTTTTGTGCTAATATTTTTATCATTATGCCAAAACTGTATAATCACTATACAGAAATCTCATAACCATAAAAATCCAATTTTCTCACCTGCCGGATCTTCCAAAACTTTGTGATAAAAAATATCACAATGAAAAAACAACAAGCCCGTAACCTCTACTTCCAGTCAGAGCTATCCCAAACCCGCATAGCAGAATTACTGGATGTAGATCGCAAGACAATTTATTTATGGATCAAAGAAGGCCGCTGGGCGGAGATCAAAAAGTCCGCACAGCACATGCCGTCCATTCTCGCAGAGCAATACTACAGCCAGCTACTGGCAATAAACCAAATGATATTGAACAGGGAAGAGCAATACCCCACCCAGCAGGAAGCAGACATAATAAGAAAGCTCACACTCACAATAAAGAACATAAAAGACGGCCAGACCGTCGGCGAAACAGTAGAAGTACTAATGAACTTTATCCACCGGCTATCCAAAACAGACCTCGCCCTCGCAAAACAAATATTACCTCACACAGACAAATATATAAGAGACTATGCAAACCCCTCAATATTAAGGCCGATAGAAAAAGAAGTTGAAGAAACAGAAGAAGAAAAACACGCAGACACGACGCCACAACCCGAATCACCACAACAACAAACCACCACCCCGCAAAACCCACCCCAACCAAATGGGTCATTGCGAGCTTCGAAGCAATCTTTGACAACACAAACCGGAAACCACGATCACGCAAACACAGCACCACCCATCGAATCATTACCTGAACAACCCTCACAAACCCCAAGCTCACAAAACATTGAACCAGCCATTGTCGAATTGTCAAATTGCCAAATTGCCGAATTATCAAAAACGGGGTACAAATGGGCAATGAACGAGCAACCGATCTTCACCATGCAGGAAGCCCTGATCCGCTACAGGCAAGGAGATTGGAGCGACAACACCTGGCTCAGGTTCCTCAAATGGCATTCTCAGCAAAATGGGGAAAATCTTTCGACAAGCACAAGATCAGATCAATAACGGGAAACAAAAAGCCAGATATATAAAAACACCATGTAAATTGGCAATAAAATAAAGCAAAAAAGCCTCACAATTTGTGAAGCTTTTTGCGGACCGGACGGGACTCGAACCCGCGACCTCCGCCGTGACAGGGCGGCATTCTAACCAACTGAACTACCGATCCAAGTTCCCTGTTGGGGCTGCAAAGATAACTTCAATTTTGGGAATTGTACAAATCTTACCGGAAAAAATTTCAATCTTGTACTTTTGTGTCTTAAATAAGAATTATGCAGTTCCTGGATTTTGAAAAGCCATTGGAAGATTTATATAGCCAGATAAATAAACTAAAGGAAGTATCGGCCAAAAACGGTGTGGATGTTTCGGGCACTATACGCGAGCTGGAGGATACTATTGAAAAAACCCGCGAGCAGATACACAGCAATCTTACTCCCTGGCAAAAGGTGCAATTGAGCCGCCATCCAGAACGCCCATACACATTATATTATATAGAAAAGATATTCACCGAGTTTACAGAACTATATGGCGACCGCCAGGTAAGGGATGATAAAGCTATTGTAGGCGGCATGGTAAAGCTGGATGGCCAATCGGTAATGGTGATAGGTCAGCAAAAAGGGATCAATACCAAGATGCGCCAGATGCGCAATTTTGGTATGGCCAATCCTGAGGGTTATCGCAAAGCATTGCGCCTGATGAAGATGGCTGAAAAGTTCAATCATGCTATTATTACATTCATAGACACTCCGGGAGCTTATCCCGGTATTGAAGCCGAAGAACGCGGACAGGCAGAAGCGATAGCCCGCAACCTGTTTGAAATGACGCAGTTGAAAGTACCAGTGATTTGTGTTATCATCGGCGAAGGTGCTTCTGGTGGTGCATTAGGCATAGGCATCGGCGACAGAGTAGTTATGCTTGAAAACACATGGTACACTGTTATCTCCCCCGAATCGTGCTCCTCTATATTATGGAGAAGCTGGAACTTTAAAGAAAAAGCAGCAGAGCAATTGCACCTTACGTCAGAAGATATGAACCGCTTTAAGTTAGTGGACGGTGTGATACCTGAACCCCTCGGCGGTGCCCATACCGATCCTGAAAAGATGGCTGCCACGCTAAAAGATTATCTGATAAAAACATTAGGTGAGCTAAATAAAGTAGATGCAGAAACACGCATACAGCAGCGCATAGATAAATTCTCAAAGATGGGATTCTATGAAGAAGCTCCTGAAGAATAATAAATAAATCTCACTATATACAGAAACACAACAACATGTCTCATTTATTTCGCGGTACAGGCGTAGCATTGGTAACGCCTTTTCAAAACAACGAAACAGTAGATTATACCGCACTTGAAAAACTGGTAAACCATACAATAGAAGGCGGGGTAAACTACCTGGTAGCCCTTGGTACTACAGCAGAATCCCCTACTCTAAGCGCAGAAGAAAAGCGCGATGTACTGGCATTTATAGTGAACAAGTGCAACAAGCGTGTACCCGTGGTATGTGGCATCGGCGGCAACAACACTGCTGAAGTTGTTCACCAGTTAAATACTTATCACCTTGAAGGTGTAGCAGGTATTCTTAGTGTTGCACCTTATTATAATAAACCTTCGCAGGAAGGACTTTACCGGCATTTTAAAGCTATTGCCGAAGCTACAGAGCTGCCAATTATCCTGTACAATGTACCCGGTCGCACCAGCAGCAATATATCACCTGCTGTTGCTATAAAATTGGCTAATGAATTCAAGCACGTGATCGCTATAAAAGAAGCAAGCGGCAATTTTGCTCAATGCATGGAACTGGTACAAAACAAGCCTGCTCATTTTGCAATTCTATCGGGTGATGATAACCTTGTATTGCCGCAAATAGCTATTGGTATGGAAGGAGTTATCTCAGTAGCTGCCAACTGCTATACTAGGGATTTTACCCAAATGATACAATACGCCCTGGACAACAAATTTGAGGAAGCGCGCAAACTACATTATAAATTATTACCCGGTATGGACCTGTTATTTGTAGAGGGAAATCCTGCAGGGGTAAAATGCGTATTGAAAACCATGGGGATATGTGAAAATATTCTCAGATTGCCTATTGTACCGGTAAGTGAAGAAACTTGCCGGAAAATAATGGAATACGTTAAAAACAATTAGTGTTTTAGGCTGTTATAAGCATTTAACATTAGTATTTTATCTAAATTTGCAAAACTTAAAATAAAAAATATTCATGAGCACGACGACTCGTTCGAACATTGACTTTAAGCTACCCTACAAAGTAAAAGATATATCACTTGCTGAATGGGGCCGCAAAGAGATAAGACTGGCAGAAGCTGAAATGCCCGGCCTGATGTCTATACGCGCTGAATATGCAGGAAAGAAGCCACTGAAAGGCGCTCGCATAGCAGGTTGTTTACACATGACCATCCAGACTGCAGTATTGATAGAAACATTGATAGATCTTGGCGCTGAAGTGCGCTGGAGCTCCTGCAACATATTCTCTACCCAGGACCATGCTGCTGCCGCAATAGCAGCTGCAGGTATAGGAGTTTTTGCGTGGAAAGGACAGACACTGGAAGAAGCAGACTGGTGTATAGAACAAACACTATTCTTTGGCAGCGAAGACCGTCCGCTGAATATGATACTTGATGACGGTGGCGACCTTACCAATATAGTGCTTGATAACTATACAGAACTAATACAGCACCTGAAAGGGCTTAGCGAAGAAACAACTACCGGTGTACATCGTCTATACGAAAGAATGCAGAAAGGCACATTGCCAATTCCTGCTATCAACGTAAATGACTCTGTTACCAAATCAAAATTCGACAACAAATACGGCTGCAAGGAAAGCCTTGTAGATGCCATACGCCGCGCCACTGATGTAATGATGGCTGGTAAGGTAGCAGTAGTAGGTGGTTATGGTGATGTAGGTAAAGGTTCTGCACAATCGCTTCGTGGTGCCGGTGCTCGTGTTATTGTTACTGAAATAGATCCTATCTGTGCGTTACAGGCTGCAATGGATGGCTTTGAAGTGAAGAAAATGGCCGACGCTGTAAAAGAAGCCGATATCATCGTGACAGCTTCAGGCTGCCGCGACCTGATAACTGAAAAGCATTTCCGCTCAATGAAGGATAAGGCTATCGTTTGTAACATAGGCCACTTTGATATTGAAATAGATATGGCATGGCTGAACGGCAAATATGGCCATACAAAAGATACAATCAAGCCACAAGTTGACCTTTATAATATAGATGGTAAAGATGTGATCGTTCTTGCAGAAGGTCGCCTTGTGAACCTTGGCTGTGCTACAGGACATCCCAGCTTTGTAATGAGTAACTCATTCTCAAACCAGGTGCTTGCTCAAATAGAGCTGTGGAACCATCACGCTAATTATGAAAACAAAGTGTATGTGCTACCAAAACATCTTGATGAAAAGGTAGCCCGTTTACACCTTGCTAAAATAGGCGTGGACCTGGATGAACTTTCAGACGTGCAGGCCGAATACTTAGGCATTCCTAAAAATGGCCCATTCAAATCTGAACAATATCGTTATTAATTGATAAATACATTGCAAAAAAGAAAAGACCTCCATGTGAGGTCTTTTTTATCTCTTTTATAAGAACATCTTAAGATCATTTCAAATACCAATAAGCAACAAACATCACAAATATACCAACTATATAACCTGCCCACACTTCGGCACGCTTGTGCACACCCAATATCATCCGGGCGCTACCGACAATTCCAGCAAGAATAATAGAGCCCAATAATGGCAACAACATATTCACGGGACTGTAAATCATCAGTATTATGAAAATGCCAACAAGACCACCTGCACCGCATGTGTGCATACTGATCTTGAAAAATATATTTACCATAAACAATGCAATAACACCCAAAAAGCTACCCAGTAATAACACTTTAAGCATGAAGGGAGATGGAGGTGTAATATAATTGAATACGCGTATCACCCAGAAGTAAAATATCATAGTGGCAATCAGCGGTATGATCCTGTCTTGCGAGGTGTGCATGTGAATGCTCTGAATGAACCCAAGCGCCTTTAGTAAAAGAGTAGTAAGTGTCGGGAAAAAGAATGTGATGTATGCGATCCTAAACATATCCAGCCCGAAATCGTGAGGTGAGATACCTGCAAAATCAGTGGGAGCCAGCTTGTACAATATAAAAGCAATCACCGTAGGCATAAGCACCGGGTGAAAAATATATGATACTATGGTAGCTAAAACCCGTAAGAATTTAGGCTGCTTCGTGGCTTTTACTTCTGCCGGAATATTTTGTTGTACATCCATTATTTAAACATCTAAAATTGGAGAAAGCCATTTAGTTATCTCTTCAATACTCATTCCCTTTCGTTTTGCATAGTCTTCGAGCTGGTCCTGCATTATTTTACCAATGCCGAAGTAAGTACTTTCGGGATGACTAAAATACCATCCGCATACTGATGCTGCCGGATACATGGCTAATGATTCTGTAAGCTGTATGCCTGCATTTTCAGTGGCATTCAAAAGATCAAATAGTTTGTATTTCTCTGTATGATCAGGGCAGGCAGGATAACCAGGCGCAGGGCGAATGCCCCTATAAGTTTCTTTTACTAAATCCGAAACTTTCATGTCTTCATCTTTTGCATATCCCCAGAATTCTTTTCTTACCCTAAGATGCAACACTTCTGCAAAAGCCTCAGCAAACCTGTCCGCCAAAGCCTGTAGCATTATCTTATTATAATCGTCGTGGTTTTTAATAAACTCCTGCAAATGCGGCTCAATGCCATGAATACTTACAGCAAAAGCACCTACATAATCCTGCTGAACAGGGCTTACAAAATCTGATAGTGAATATTCAGGCTGATTGGCAGCTTTTTTGATCTGCTGCCTTAGTGATTCTAACCTATGCAATTCCTTACCATTGTCTAATAACTGGATAGTGTCAGGAGCGATTTTTTTAGCCTCCCAGAATCCTATAACACCTTTTGCGGTCAGCCACTTCTCTTTTATAATCTTATCCAACAGAGCATTAGCATCATTGAATAATTTTGTCGCTTCCTTACCCGCATGTGCATCACTGAGGATATCCGGATATTTACCCTTCATTTCCCATGCTATGAAGAATGGCCCCCAATCTATGTATTGGCGCAATTCATTCAGATCATAGTCGGAAAATATCTTTGTACCTGTAAACTGGGGTTTAGGAGGTGTATAGTCTTTCCAATCTATTTTTACCCCCAGTCGCTGTGCTTCAGCAAATGGGATATATTGTTTTACAGTACGTTTGCTTGCAAAGTCTTCACGTAACTTGTTGTATTCGGTATCAATATTTTTCAGGAATGCGGGCTTCTGCTCTTTATTTAATAAGCTACCTGCAACCGTAACACTTCTACTGGCGTCTAATACATAAACTACTTCGTTGTATTCAGGAGCGATTTTTACTGCTGTATGCGTACGGGATGTAGTAGCACCTCCTATCAACAAAGGTTGCTTCATGCTCCTGCGTTTCATTTCTTTAGCGACATGCACCATTTCATCGAGGGAAGGAGTAATCAAACCGCTAAGACCTATTATATCTACATTTTCTTTTATTGCTGTATCTAAAATTTTATCAGCGGGAACCATTACACCGAGATCTATTACTTCGTAGCCATTACAGCCAAGCACCACACCAACTATATTTTTACCAATATCATGTACATCCCCCTTTACTGTAGCCATCAGTATCCTGGCAGCTCCATTAGTTTCATCATTTACCGTTCCAGTCTTTTCATTCTCCAAACGACGTTCTTCTTTTTCAGCTTCAATGAACGGGAATAAGTAAGCAACACTTTTCTTCATGACACGGGCGCTCTTTACCACCTGTGGCAAAAACATCTTTCCGCTTCCGAACAAATCACCAACTACGTTCATTCCATCCATTAGCGGACCTTCTATTACCTCGAGGGGGCGAGGGTATTTTTGGCGCGCTTCTTCAGTATCCTGATCTATATAGTCTGTTATACCATTTACCAATGCATGTTTCAGTCTTTCTTCCACTGCAGTGCTACGCCATGCGTCATCTTTTTTCTCTTCTTTGTCTTTTGCTTTTACTGTTTCTGCAAATGTTACCAATCTTTCAGTTGCATCCTGTCTTCTATTTAAGATTACGTCTTCACAAAGCTCTCTAAGCTGCGGCTCAATCTCATCATATACCTGTAGTTGTCCTGCATTTACAATACCCATGTCCATGCCTGCCTTTATAGCATGAAACAGAAACACGCTGTGCATTGCTTCACGCACAACATCGTTACCCCTGAATGAAAATGAAACATTACTAACGCCTCCACTTATTTTAGTAAGAGGCATTTTCTTCTTAATAAGGCGTGTTGCTTCTATAAAATCCACCCCATAGTTATTATGCTCTTCGATGCCTGTAGCTATCGCGAAAATGTTAGGATCGAAAATGATATCCTGAGGATGGAAACCTATTTCTTCTGTCAAAATTTTATATGCACGCTCACTGATAGAAACACGCTTTTCCAATGTATCTGCCTGGCCATTCTCATCGAATGCCATTACAATAACTGATGCACCATAGCTCCTACAAATGAATGCCTGCTCCTTAAACTTTTCTTCACCTTCTTTTAAAGAAATGGAATTTACTATGCACTTACCCTGGATACATTTAAGACCGGCTTCTATGATAGCAAACTTGGACGAGTCGAGCATAATGGGGATCTTAGCGATGTCCGGCTCGCTTTGTATCAAATTCACAAATGTGGTCATTGCATAAACACCGTCCAACAGCGCATCATCCATATTAATGTCTAATACCTGAGCACCGTTTTCTACCTGCTGACGGGCAACGGATAATGCCTCCTCATATTTATTTTCCTTTATGAGCCTCGCAAACTTTTTAGAGCCGGTAACGTTTGTCCGCTCACCGACATTGACAAAATTTGTTTCGGGACGCACTATGAGAGGCTCAAGGCCACTAAGCCTAAGAAAAGGTTGTATAACAGACATTAACAGAAAATCATTATAAAATGCTGCAAAGTTAGAAAGTTATTACCTATTAATACCATAAAGACATAAGATAAATAACAACCATATAAGATAACTATCATTTTGATAGCTTTATCCGTCAATATGCAAGCAAAGCAAATCATTAAACTATTACAGGAGATGGGAAATGCTGCCAACCTGGAAGGCATGAAACGATATGCTATTGATACCAGTAATTCATTTGGAGTAAACATGCCTGAGATAAGGGCGTTCGCGAAATCATATAAACGCGACCATGAATTGGCACTGCAACTTTGGGATAGTGGTATACGGGAAGCTATGATCTTGGCCTCTCTTATAGATGACCCCAAAATGATAAATAAGGCACAAATAAATAAATGGGTGAAAGATTTTAATTCGTGGGATGTATGTGACCAAACCTGCATTAACCTTTTTAAAAAAACTCCTTATGCTATAGATAAAGCAAAAGAATTCAGCACACGTAAAGATGAGTATGTGAAGCGTACCGGGTTTGTACTAATGGCATGTTATGCCGTGGATGTTAAAACCGGAAACGAGGAAACGTTCGATGATTTTCTTACTATCATCGAACGTGAAGCATGGGATGGGCGAAATTTTGTGAAGAAGGCTATAAACTGGGCCTTACGCCAGATAGGAAAAAGAAATGATATCTCAAGGAAAAAAGCTATATCGACTGCAAAACGGATATTAAAACAATCAAGCAAATCTGCACAATGGATAGCAAAAGATGCACTGAAGGAACTGGAAAAAGAACTATAATCTTTCAGCCTGTTCTATCCCCTTGCCTATCGCTGTTGATAATACCGTAGAAGTATTAAATACTACGTCTACCCATCTGTCTCCAATCTTCCTTATCTGCATCATGTCTCCCATATTGTTCATGTACTTATAAACAACACCGCACGGGGTAATATTTTTATATACCTCTGTTGTTCCCTTCATACCATACAAAGTATAGGTAACAGGAAATTTTGATGCTGAAAAAACCGGAGTTTCTGTCTGTTCCCTTTCTTTAAAAAATACTGTATTCATGTCCGATTAATTTTAATGGTGATAAATGATCTCTTTAACTCTTACATAAAGGTATTACCAATTGTAGCCACGGCGGAATAGTTTTCGGCTATACTGATATTTCTATCGGTGAATGGAAGAATACAAAAGGTGGATGTTTTTCCAAATCAGACTTAAAAGACAAGAATAAATCTTATCTTTAAGATAATAAATTTCCAACCTATGAAAAAACCGTACTTATCAATTCCTATCGGAATACTAATTATTACTCTTTTTGTCTGTAAAGTTGATGCACAATTAAGTAACTGCAACGTTTTTCTAAAAGGCAACTACCTGGAAGTTGGCATTAATTGGAACGGCGCCTATGGCTCCAGCGCTACAGCACCCCCAGGTTACCATCCTCGCGGTGGCGCTCCCGTTATTAATTCATCAGTCTGCGGCAGTACTTGTGACTCTACGGGTGGACTCGGTTTCGTATGCGACCCGGATAAAGATGGCTGGACCGTAGGCTCACCCACATATTATGGCGATTACTTTTTACCGGGAACACCACAGGAAGGATGGAGCATTATGGCTGACGGGAAACAAGCTAATTCATGGAACGGACCAGGCTGTGATACCAGCGGGCCCCGAATTATGGATAGCGCAATGACCGGCTCAAACGTCTCTTATTTTGATACCGGTAGTAAACGAATAGGCATTTGGCAAGGAATGTATGACAGCATACTAATTACTCAAGTAACATCATTAGATACTGCCCATACTTATTTTAAAGTGAAGGCTATACTAAAGAACATATCACATAGCACTCGTCATAATGTTTTTTATTTAAGAACAGTAGACCCGGATAATGCAGAAGCTGTAGGAGGTGACTTTACAACCATAAACAACATTGTGCACCAATGGCCTGATTCTGGGAGGTCGCAGGTATCTTGCATAGGTGTTGAACCAGGCGATGTTCCACTGCCAAAGTCTTATATGTCGTTAGGGAGCTCAGATAGTAACACAAGGTGCTTCATTATTCGCCTTGGTCTATCTCCAACATTTGGAAACCTTGATAGCATGTATCGCGCTGATGGTGGTTATGGAGATTCAGCAGATTATATATATAGCGGTGGAGACACTCTAGACGTGGGGATAGCGCTTGTATGGAAATTAGGAGATCTTCCTTCAATTGACACCGGGGTAGATAGTGCAATTATCGAGTATGCTTATATTTTCAGGACAGTAGACGTAGATTCTGCTTTGACTCATACAAAAGCTGTCCTTACGGGTATTGCTAATATAAATGGTGCAGAGCAAATTGTGGCTTATCCCAATCCATTTAAAGATGAGATCAATGTCTCGGGGCTTACAGCATCAGACCATGTCGTTATTTACGATATGATGGGGCGCAAAGTAAACAGCTGGGTCGTTAGTAAAGACGGTAATAATACCTTCGCAATAAATGGTATTTCCAGCGGAGGCTACATATTAGAAGTGCTTGATAAAAACGGACAAAAGAAAACAAGAATACCATTACAGAAATTATAGACTTGTCATACACAAACAAAAAGGTGCAATAATTCTAATTATTGCACCTTTTTTATTGCCTGGTTATTGCGCTATAAAACGTGCAAGCCATTGATCTTTTTCAAATAATATGAGTTGCTTATTATCAATTTTGTAATGGTCTGCATTACGGAATGTATTGTATAATCCACTTTCAACTTTCATAATATTGGAGCAAAACAGTTTAGTGCCACCTATAGGGCCGAAATGTATTAATGAATCGTTAGTAGTATAAGTACCAAAATATGAATTACATCCTGTGAAGCCACTCACTTTATTGGAATCTATGCGAAGAAAAGCATCTCTATTCAGCACAGGTAAACCATCAGTCATTGTATTTAATGCTACTAATTTCCACCGGGTACCTGTAAGTGAATAACTAGCTGATGCGCTTTGTGATTGTGCCATTTTCCTGTTGCAGGCAGTAAAAAGAGCAATACTGAGTAAAACAAAAATTATTCTTTTCATGGTAGTTGCTTGCTTTATTATGCAAAACTCGTATTTATAAATTAATTGGTTGGTGTGGCTTTGACAATATCAACCGTTATAGCTTTTGTACCACTAGCTGCTTTCGTTTTTATCTTAAATGACATAGTAGCAGCCGGCCCTACAGAGTCATAAATCACTTGTTTTTCTTTATCAAGTACTACACCATCCTTATCGAGGTATTTAATGCGTACTTCAACATTTTTGTAGGTAACAAGTGTTGCACTATTAGCTATCTCACCATCTATAACCATTTGCTGAATAATATTGGTATGATGTGAGCTGGTGATTTTAAGAAACTTTACAGGACTGCTGCGCTCGATATCAGCCAGCGAGCTTTTCTTTTGTTCATAATTCGCAGATGGAGTAGTTGATGAACTGCATGAGGTAAATAAAAAAGTAACCAGGCAAGCTGATAGAATAGCCTTCATGTGAAATTTATTTTTGCTCAAACAAGATACAAAAAACCAGTAGCTCAAATTATTATTGAGTCAACAATTGATGGGATCTGTAAACCAAGCACTAATTAATAAGTACAATTGGCAGAAGGCTTTAAGTTTTCCTTGTCTTTTGTAAGTGTGGCTTTCCCATTTTGGAAAGTTATTATCCAGATGCTATCGTAATCATCATCAGGCCATATCAATCCAGATTCGGCCACTCCTAATGCTGCAACTATAGGAGCGATAGCTTTATGCTCCCATACCATTAGCACTGTGCCTTTTTTGCTTTTTATATCCTCTGCAATACCTGCATAATCCTTTTCGTCATGCTTGCTGTTTAATACGAGATTGTATTTCACAGCCATCGGAATAACAGTCTGGAACATACGGGAATGTTTTGTATTAGTGTCCATAGCCATTGAAGGGATATAAGTATAGTCAGGTTTGCCAAATTTTTTATACAACACTTTGGGCAACTGCATTGAACGATTTAATCCCTGGTAAGTGAGATTATCACCTTTTGCCGGTTTTTCCGCATGACGAATAATAACTACTTTGAGATCAGCTAATTGGGCAAAGGATGAATTAATACACAGACTTGTAACAGCAATAAATAAAATGGATATAAATTTCTGCATCGATAAAAAATGAAGTGCAAATATGCAGCTTGTATATTATGAGATTATTAATTTTCTGAGAGAATTTGAAAGCAAGGAATAATTCTTCCCAGGTGGAAAGAATTATTCCTTTACAAGGTCTAGAAATTCTTGTTCTGTCAGAATAGTTATCGCACCTAGCTTTTTTGCTTTTTCGAGCTTAGAGCCGGCGTCTTCCCCAACCACAAGATAATTGAGCTTGCTGCTCACGCCACTTAATATAGAACCGCCTTTTTCTTCTACTATAGTTTCAGCATCACTACGTTTGAAATGACTTAATGAGCCTGTAAATAAAAATGTTTTTCCTGAAAGAGCACCGGCTGTTTGTTTATGACTTTTGTGGTAATTGGACATATTTACACCAGATTTCTCCAGCAGCTCCAGCATGTGTTTGTTTTCGTGCGTACTGAAAAAGTCGGCTACAGAAGTTGCTACTTTGGGACCTACATCCTCAAGAGAAGTAAGCTTTTCCACATCCCAACCATAGAGGTCGGAAATATGATTGACTGCATTTGCTAAGGTCTTGGCTGTAGTTTCACCGACATAACGAATACCAAGGCCGTATATAAGACGATTGAGTGGTTGCTGTTTAGAATTTTCAACTGCCTGTTTCAGATTATTAATAGATTTCTC
>DATNFP010000171.1:0-5009 GCA_035606335.1 Flavipsychrobacter sp.
CTTGTTTCTTTCTACCCTCCAGATCAAGCAGCCCGTTTAGCTTTACATAATCTGTCGTTTCTATATCCTGCCACTGAGGTACAGTGCCGGATTGTTGAATACCTGGAGTAAGGCGCCATAATCGCACGTCGACCTTTCCCCATGCCATTCCATGCTCCAGCGGTTCTCTAAGTAAAACTGAATCTTTTACATTTACCGATAGCATATAAGTATTTATCTCCGGTATGTGACTTTTATAATTATTAAACTGTTTTCTGCCATTTATATCCCAATCCAAATCCATAACGATCGGCCTTACCGTATCGATCTTTCGTATCTCCCGGCACACATCCTTCAACCAGGCAATATATTTTTGTTCGTAGTAAAAGTAATCTGGCTTATATGTTTGACCAGCAAGATCATGTAATACATCATCCCCAAGGTTCCAGGCAACAATATATTTCTTATGGCGATTATTTCTTATTACCCGAAGTATCTTTTCCTTTTGCTCTTTCATTTTTTTGTCATCATCAATTACCGCTGGTGTCGCCAAAAACCAAAAGTGTACAATTAAATTCATCTTATTTGATATCACTGCTTTACTCAAATCACGATCATATATACCAGGCATCGTTCTTTCTACTGTGTTCGCTCCAATTTTCTTCATAGCTTGCAGGTCATCTTCTATTATTTTCAATCCCAGCGTATGCCTGTTTCTGAACCAGTTATATCCCTTGTCATACACAATACTCCTGATCTGAAAAGGTAATTTTTGCAATTCAGGGTGAGCGTAAGTCTTTTGCCAAACAATCTTATTAACGTCTATTGGCATGTTCTTTCCCGGTGAATTTGCAAGCATAGTATAATCATCAGGATTAACAAGAATGGATTTTATCTCTTTAAATGTTGTATCGAGCGTTTGCCAGGTTTTATTCCACCATTCTACTTTGTTGGCCAAAGAACCGGCTGTTTCTGTCAACATAACCGGCAAACCGGATTTAAAGAGTTGTAAAGAATGGTATGGCCGGTAAAGTGAATCGAAACTATACAGCTCAGTTTCCAGTGAACTACGATTTGTATCCAATATATTTACTCCAAGCCAGTCAACATAAGTATTGCCTGGGTAGTAATCGTCGGCTTTGGCAGCGTCCGGCGCATTCCATATCCAGATTACTTTATCGGCTCCGGCTTCGGAAAATTTCCGATGAACATATTGCCATGCGGCTTTAAAATCGTCGGGTCTACAACCTGAATATGCAAAAAGCGACTGCTTGTCAGCAGTATTTTCATTTATAAACCGCAGGAATACAGGTTGATTTAAATTCGCAATTTGCCTAGCGAATGATGAAAAGATTTTGTCGTATTTGCCTGCGACGATTTCCTGCAGATATTCATTATCCTTTGTTAATGTTGAACTGTCTTTTTGCCACGGATTCCAAACAATGAGTGGTATAGCATGACGCCGGTACACCTGCTGTAAGTAATTTGTGTCCAGCAGATTATTTTTATCAACGTCCCAGGCAATTTCTGATGAAACTATAGCAACATCGTTGTATCTATCAGCGACTGCAAGTAAATTTTCCTTTTCCTGATTGCCACTGGCATCGTGATATAAACCCCGATAAAAGATCTGCAGCCCGTTCAAAGACTTTGGCAAAAATTGTGGCAGTTGTTGCTGCTTCCAATATGCAAATCCGAAAAAAACGATGACCAGAACTGAAAGCACCAACGAATATCTTCTCAAAAAGCCATGAGTTTTTTTAATAAGCCAGGTATTCTCTCTCAATTTCATAATGAAATTACTTATCCTGCTCTCTTTGCTTATATACCCTGAAATCGATAGGTTAAAAACCATAAAGGCTATTTGCATACTTGCCAAGCCTGCCATAAAAATAGTGTACGGATTAAAATCTTCGAGCAGACCATATATGATGGCAGCTAATGAAATCACTCCGACAAGTATGTTTGGAACATTCAGTAATAGTGGTAAAGGCTCATTATCGTTTTTGGGAGTGGGTATATATGGGACCTTTTTACGAAGCAGCGTATAGATAATACCCACCGAATGTATCCACCACGCACCAATTTGCAGAATACCTCCAACTATATGAAAACCTCTTTCCTTTTCATCTGGCAGCCACTTTTGGGCATAGTGCCTGATAAGCATGCTCATGGAGAATAATGGAAAAGCTGCCAGGAAGAAACTAAGCACATCCATTCCTAAAGGGATATAGCCAGTAAAGAGAGAAATCACCGGAATTAAAAAATTAATAAAAAAAATAAAACCACTCAAATAATGAAATGGTAGTGTGATATAATGAATTTTTTGCCTCCAGGTAAATTTAGAAAACAGCTTCGGATAAGTAACGAATAAGAGTTCCCATGTACCCCTGCTCCACTTTAATTGCTGTTTGTAATACGAGGACATGGTTGCTGGTACCAAACCGCGTGTTAAAATAGCCGGTACATAAACTGAACGCCATCCCGCAGCATGCAACTTCATCGCCGTATGCATATCTTCTGCAAGCCCACTTGCGTGGCCTCCTATTGAGTCAAGTGCTGATCTGCGAAAAGTGCAGTTGGCACCAATAGCCTGAACTGTACCATATGTGTGCATGGTCATCATCATAGGGCCGTAAAAGGGATAGGTTTGCTGAGCCGCTCCCTTAGCCACTAAACTCTCTTCCTGGTTATAATAAGCCTGTACTATTTGTACGAAACCAACTGAAGAATCATTAAAATAATCTACCACTTCATCTAAAAAACCGCGTGCCGGAACATGGTCGGGATCGAGCACAACACATAATTCTCCGGTAGCAAATTGTAAAGCATTATTGATATTGCCCGCTTTAGCATCTTTCTTTACAATCCTGGTAACGTGCCTAACTCCTAAACGCAAACACAACTGTTTCACCTGAATATCATCGGCTTCATCACAGCACCAGGCGGTGTGTGGGTAAGTAATATTTTGTATGGCCGTCAACGTTTGTTCCAGCATATCAAAAGGTTCGCCGGCACAATAAGTAGTTAGAATATCAACAGTATAGTTTTTTTGCCGAACCGGCTTATTGTCGGACGAGATTGAAAAATAATGGTACCATTCATGTAGATATTTCAGAGAATAATAGACCATTGTTATTATCAGCAAAACATATAACGGAAAATAGCTAACCGCTTTGCTTTGAAACAAAGCATATAATAAAAGTCCCATGGAGAGCAGGCCGACGAAAATCATCAGTCGGAGCACCCTTTTCTCTTTTGGTGTCGGGGATGGTACAGGATTGATTCTAAAGTCCATTAACGTACTACATAAATTGGAATATTGGCTGTAGCGAAATATCCCTTTGAGTTATACACAGTTATAAATACCCGGTATGGCCCCTTATTCTGTGGAGCGATAAAATCAGTAACAGGTAGAGTGCTGTCTGCAAATAACCCTGTCTCTGAAGGGAGACCATAAGGATAGTACCAATCTTCTCGATATATTTCCCATTTATACGTAAGGCTGCTGTCCAGCGGTTTAGATGATTGCATTTCTAATGTAGCATGATGTTTTGAGCCGCTACTTACGATGATATTATTTTTTCCACTGACATTATCTATTAACATAACCTGGATCTTTGGGGAAACATGTGAGGTAACGGTATCTTTCCAGCAATCATTCAACGTTTCTTTAATTTCATTCGGGTACCCATTTTCGGCAAAGATACTAAACCAGCTTCGGGTGTACTCCTGCCGGTGGCCCCAAAAAAAGACCAGTGATCCCATGAAACGCGGGTCCTTTAAAGGCATATATTTCGTGTAAAACTCGTAAAAAAGCTGTGCTTTTTTAGTGCTCGAATTTTCTACCGGAGCTTTCCAAGCTGTCATTGGCGCTTCCCAGCCACCTTCGGGGGCCCACTCGCCAATGATGTAAGGACCATCCCAAAGCCATTTAGTGCGTTCAAGGTTATGCTTCATAATCTTTACGCTATTATAAATATTCATTGAATAAAAATCAAGAGCAGGCATCCGCCATCGCAACGTGAATATCTCACCTATTGTTATATTCAGAACAGAAGTAGATACCGGATGATTGGGGTCAATAACATGTATGCGATCAAGAATCCTGTTATACATTTTGTAAAAAGATCCGGGAGTTAACGACAAAGGAAGCGTCATTTCATTTCCAAGACACCATGCCAACAAACAAGGATTATCTTTATACCGGTTTACAATAGCCATATAAGCGTTGTAAAAATTTTCCACCTCTTTTTTATTTTTATAAAAATCGGTGTATGCACCAGGTACATCCAGCCCTATTATAACGGCTACATTGTATCGTGCAGCTTCTTTGAAAACATTTTCCAATTTGGATGTATCCCAACACATAAAGGTGTTGCCACCAGATTCAGCTAGTTGTTTGATATATTCAAGGCCCGATCCTCCTTTTACGAGGAAAGGTTTATTGTCTTTATATAATGTGTACCTGCCATTTGTCTTTTCGATCCTTACCTTACGCGCACCTGTATATGAACTGGTATTTCCTGGCCCTTTGTTGATATAATAGAATGCAATCAGACCTGCTGTGAACACCACAAAAATTAACACTATCAGAACGATGAAGACTCTTATTCTTCTTAAAAGTTTTGGCTTCTTAGTCAATGTTTGTCGTAGATTAAAAAACATTAATAGTACAATTAAAATACCGCTTTTTTACTTGAAACGAAAAAATGTTAGAATTATGATTGTCCATTTGTTAAAATGATAATAGTTATTTCTACTTAAAACACACTGCTTCTACTTAAAAAATACTGCACCCGAAAGTGGCGCAAACTACTTGAAGTTACGACAAGATTTACATTATAAGTTGTATCAGAGATCTTTTGTATCAGTATTAAGTTAAAACAACAATCTTTGTTATTTCTCCTTTTACTGGAAAAGAAATAATCAGGAATTCAAAAAAAGAAGCTATGAATAAATCTTTCTGATAATTTCTTTATTTTTTTCTAATACCACTTTACGCCTCAAACTTAATTTTGGCGTCATTT
>DATNFP010000172.1:0-42809 GCA_035606335.1 Flavipsychrobacter sp.
AATCAACTTTACTCAATGCCCTGATAGGCCAGGAACGGACAATAGTGTCTGATATCCCTGGAACAACACGCGATACTATCCATACCCACTACAAGCTCTTTGGAAAGGAATTTGTATTGATCGACACAGCAGGATTAAGGAAAAAGAAGAATGTACACGAAGACCTGGAGTTTTATTCAGTGATCCGTGCTATTCGGGCAATGGATGAAGCGGATGTGTGCTTATTACTTATAGACGCACAAAATGGCATTACTGCGCAGGATGTAAATATCTTTAGCCTTGCTACGCGAAAAGGAAAAGGGATTGTACTGCTGGTGAATAAATGGGATATTGTAGAAAAAGAAACTAATTCCGCACGGGATTATGAAAAAGAGATAAAACAAAAGATCGCCCCATTTACAGATGTCCCTGTAATTTTTGTTTCTGCAAAGGAAAAAACAAGAATATTTCAGGCACTTGAAAAGGCATTGGAAGTATATGATAATCATAAGAGGAAAATACCTACTTCGCAGCTAAACGATATTTTGCTGAAAGAAATAGAACATTACCCTCCACCTATGTCGCGTGGTCACTCAGTAAAAATTAAATTCGTTACCCAGCTACATACTCATAACCCATCGTTTGCATTTTTTGCTAACTATCCTGATGCTATAAAAGATCCATATAAAAATTTCCTGGAAAATAAATTGCGGGATCACTTTAATTTTAGTGGTGTGCCGTTGCGTATATTTTTCCGTAAAAAATAATTGCAGTATTTGTAGTGATGTAAATGTTTGATTTGTGAAGACAAAAAAATTAAAAAAAGATAAGGTAAATATTATAACACTTGGTTGCTCTAAGAACTTGGTGGATAGTGAAGTGCTTAGCGGCCAACTCCATGCCAACGGCATAGCCGTGAAACATGAGAGCGGTAAGGCTGATCATAACATAGTGGTGATAAATACATGTGGTTTCATTGATAAGGCTAAGGAAGAAAGTGTTAATACCATATTAGAACAGATAGAATTGAAACGTGATGGAAGATTGGACAAAGTGTATGTAACAGGTTGCCTTAGCGAACGTTATCGACAGGATCTGAGCAAAGAAATACCGGAAGTGGATGCATGGTTCGGTACAATGGAATTGCCACTGATACTGAAACAATTTAATGCAGATTATAAGCAAGAATTAATAGGCGAAAGATTATTAAGTACACCTAAGCATTATGCTTATCTGAAAATATCAGAAGGCTGTAACCGCACATGCTCATTTTGTGCTATACCATTAATGCGTGGAGGCCATGTATCTAAGCCAATAGAAGAAATAGTAGCTGAGGCAAAGCGCCTTGTGCAAATGGGGGTAAAAGAAATAATGCTTATTGCACAGGAACTTACTTACTACGGACTGGACATTTATAAAAAACGTGCTTTATCTGATCTATTAAAATACTTATCTGATGTTGAGGGGTTACATTGGATAAGGCTGCATTATGCTTATCCTTCAAAATTTCCGCTTGATATACTGGATGTGATACGCGAGAGGGAGAACATCTGTAATTATCTTGACATGCCTCTACAGCATATTTCTGACAATATGCTAAAGGCTATGAAAAGACAAATAACACGCAAAGAAATTCTTGACTTAGTAGGTACTATACGTGATGTAGTGCCTGGTATTTGCATTAGAACTACCTTGATAACTGGCTTCCCCGGTGAAATAAGAGAAGATGTAGAAGACCTTAAAAAATTTCTTGAGGAGGTGCGATTGGATAGAGTTGGCATATTCACTTATTCTCATGAAGAAAACACTTCTGCTTACGAATTGGCTGATAATATTCCTACTGATGAAAAAGAGGCTAGGGCGCAGGAAATAATGGAAGTGCAGCAGGAAATATCCTACGAAAAGAACCAGGAAAAAGTAGGTAAAGAATACAAAGTAATAATAGATAAGATGGAAGCAGGCCGATACCTGGGCCGTACAGAATACGACAGTGTAGAGGTAGACAATGAAGTGCTGATACAAAGCGAAAACCCCTTGCCGATAGGAGAATTTGTAACAGTAAAGATAACTAAAGCATACGATTACGATCTGGAAGGTGAAGTAATTTAAACCATTCTGTATTGCTTACCCGGTAGGGTTTTAACTAATCCTTGCATCTCCAACTGAAGCAAAGTAGCCGCAAGCTGCGAATTTGCCAGACCGGTATAATGGAACAATTCATCTGCGTGAACTGATTCTTTAGATTGCAACAGATCTATCACCTTTTGTTCTTCCGGAGATAGATTAATAAACAATTGTTTTTGCACGCTCTTAGGTTTATGATTTTTATTCCAATTCATTAAATCGAGCAAGTCTTCTGTTTTAGTGATCATTGCGGCGACATTAGTTCTTATCAGATTGTTGCAGCCCGCAGATTTGCTATCGCTTGTTCGGCCAGGGAAAGCAGCAACATCTCTATTGTAACCACTCGCTAAGCGTGCCGTTATCAGTGCACCACCTGCAATATCACTTTCCACTACTACAGTTATATCACTAATGCCTGCAACTATGCGATTACGCTTAGGGAAATTTTCCTTATCGGGTATAGTGCCTGAAGGGAATTCGGTCAATACTCCCCCATTCTGCACCATTTCATTTGCTAAATTTTTATTGCTTGACGGATAAGTTCTATCCAATCCATGACCAACAACACCTACAGTGGGAACACCAAGCCCTACTGACTTTTTATGTGCTATAGAATCAATACCTGAAGCAAGGCCGCTCACAATTATTATATCGTCCTGAGATTGCAAACCTTCTACAAGCTCTTCGCAAAGTTTTAGTCCATATTCAGTGTTTCGCCTTGTCCCAACAATTGCAACTATTTTATCCGCATTTAAATTTGCATTCCCTTTATAAAATAATAATAACGGAGCATCACTACACCTATTTAGCCTTTGAGGGAAATCAGCATTGGAAAACAATAAAATCTGTACATTATGCTTTCCTATAAATTTTACTTCCTTTTCTGCATTTTGGAATACAACTTCGTCTTTCGATCCATCTGCAAATGATTTTGCCCTCCCCTCTCCTATGCTATTCTTTATGTCTTTTGCTGATGCTTTAAAAACATTTGAAGCATTTCCAAATTGCTCTATTAATGTACGACCTGTTCTGCCACCAATACCCGGCATAAAAGTTAAAGCCAATAGATAAAATAACTCCCTTTCGTCTGGCAACATATTTGTACTAATATTTAAAAATTCAGCAATTAAGTATCAAGTATCTTTGTAGTCGGCAAAATATAAAAAAATGAAGAAAAGCTTTTTGATTGTGATTATCTTATTGACTGTATTGCCAAATGTGTATGCGAAGCATAAAAAAAAGCATCCGAAAAACAGCATCCAATCTATATTGGTATGGCGTACTCCCTGCTTTGGACGGTGTCCTACTTATAAAATAGAAGTCAATAAAAACGGAATAGTTACTTACACCGGGATCATGTTCATTAAAGACTCGGGGGTATATCAAAAAAATATAGGGGTTGTTAAAGCCACACAAATAATAAAACAGTTCAGCGATTATAAAATAGACACTTGCCAGGATCAATATCCAATGATGATACCGGATGCGCCCGGTCTAATATTTAAAATACAATACAAGGATTCCACCAAAACCATAAATAATGCACATTATGGTCCGCCCTTTTTAAAAGACTTAGCTAAAAGCGTAGATAGTATCGGGAAAGTAGATAATAGCTGGGAAAAGATAGCTGGCAAGACAACTTTACATTAAAAAAGCTGTTTTGCAGTGAAAACAGCTTTTTTAGAGTATTTATTTAGATAATTATAAATGTAGCTTTTCTTTTTTAGCAAGTAATTCATCAACCGTTTCGCGATACATTTCATCAGGAATACAGCAATCAACAGGGCAAACAGCCGCACATTGTGGCTCTTCGTGGAAACCCTGGCATTCTGTACATTTATTTGGAGTAATATAATATGTATCAACAGCTATGGGTTGGTGTCTTTCATCAGCTTCTGTAGCACTACCATCCATTAATGTGTATTGACCCTTTACTGAAGTTCCATCTGCAATTGCCCATTCTACACCGCCTTCATATATTGCATTATTGGGACACTCAGGTTCACATGCGCCACAATTGATACATTCATCTGTTATTTTAATTGCCATATATAGCCAGTTTAAAAATTTAGTTTTTATGGCAACAAAGTTACAATTTCGCAGACATAAATTTTAATAATCATGCTTTCTACAGAAACAAGGATTGAATTGCTTGCCAGGCTGGGTGAATATGTGCTATCAGACGACGAAAAATGGGAGGAAATACAACATAGGGCGGTATCGGGTAATGCATGGTTTTCACTTTCCCATGTTTCATTAGCTATAAATAACATCGCAACACAATTTCTTCAAAAAGAAAAACTTAGAACATGGATAACGCCGTACAAGCTGCCCGAACATGCAAAAAAAGTAGGCATTGTGATGGCCGGTAATATACCATTAGTAGGATTTCATGATTTTCTATGCGGATTTATGAGCGGCAATGAGCTATTATTAAAATTATCATCCAAGGACAATATACTATTGCCCCATCTTATACATAAATTAATTGAATGGCAGGCTGAGATAAGCCGGCAAATACATATATCAGACAATCTAAAAGGCTGCGATGCCTATATAGCAACCGGAAGTAATAATACAGCGCGCTATTTTGAACAATATTTTGGTAAGTACCCTCATATTATTCGCAAGAATAGAACTTCTGTTGCCATATTAGATGGCACTGAAAATGATAAAGATTTAGAAGGATTAGCTAACGATATATTTTCTTATTATGGATTGGGATGCAGAAATGTTACACAGGTTTGTGTACCTGAAGGATATGATTTCTCAAAATTGCTCAACGTTTTTAACGATCATGAAGACTTAATGAAATTTCATAAGTATAAAAATAACTATGACTATTACCTGGCTATATACATGCTCAATAAAATACCTTATATAACGAATGGCTCATTATTAATGATTGAAAATGCCCTACCCTTTTCAGCAGTGGGCGTTTTGCATTACCGTTTTTACGCAGATAAGCAACAATTAATTCAGGAATTGCAATCAAGTGAAGATATCCAAGGTATAATAGGCAATGGATTTGTTCCATTTGGCACCTCGCAACAGCCGACATTAAGCGATTATGCAGACGGGATAGACACAATGGCATTTCTTTGCAGTTTGTAATATCTATCGTCGCTTAAAGAAAGCAAAGCCGTTCTTTTCACCGATCTCCTGCAGCTGAGGCATAGCTTTGTACTTATCTGCATTCATTATTTTGCAAATAAAATAAGTAGGCTTATCTACCTTACCTGTAAGAAGCCATTGCTCATTATAATAATTTGGATTGGTAGATGGTTGCTTTTGTGTATAAAATAATTGCGCGTAGCTCTTATAACCCAATACATGCACATATACATTCTTTCCTTGAAAGCTTTGGAAATATTCAATTGCAGCTCTCTGGGAGTATGCCTCAATTTTAGGAGTAAAATGTATTACAGTGACCTCTATGATCAATATCTGCAATACACATAATATTATCATTCCTCTGCGGAAACTTTTCTTCATTAGTAGTACTGCTACCCAAATACCAATCAAATAAACAATTCCCCATAGGCATTCTGAATAGCTCCACGGAACATTGGCTTGCAGGTTTCCTACTGCAAAAGGATCATTTATATATGGTATCAGCTTCTCTTTATATATTCCTACCAATGGCAAAGCTGTAATAGCAATTGCAACTAATGATCCTATAACTAACAATAAGGCTTTTACTCCCTTTTTAATTTTAATTTCTCTATCACACAGGCGATATAATTGAAGCGCAGCAAGGTAAGTGAGCGGGAAATAGCAAAGCGATGAATAATGCACAATTTTTGTTTTCACAATGGAAAACAAGATCAATACTGTCCAGAATAAAATCCACATCCATTTTGTAAAGTCCCTTGCTGGTTCATTATCTGTAATGCGCTTTCGGGCATATTGAAAAAGGAATATTGAGGCTGGAAAGCAGCCAATCAGTAAAATGATAAAATGATAGTAGAATGGTCCTCCATGATCTGCGTCTTCTGTTTTGAAAAGACGTATCTGGTATGTTATAAATTCGTTTACAAACCAAAATCCATGGTTGATTATCTCAATACCAAACCACAATGCTGTAGTAAGAATAGCACATAATGCAAACAATAAAAGGTATTTTATCTTATGTCCCCACAACCCTTTATTGACAATGATGTAGACTATAAATGAAAGAACTGCCACTAATATGGCTACCGGCCCTTTTGTTAATACAGCAAGTCCGAGAAATATTCCTCCTAATACTGCATGAAGAATTTTCTTCTCAGCATAACGTAGCAAATGAACCTGAAAAAATGCAAGAAAAATGAAATAATTAAACGTGGGGTCTATTATACCCGACTTAAAATAAAAATGTGGCAACCAGCTTGCAGCATAGAGCAATACCCACCACGTCGCCATCTTCTCATTAATTACTCTTTTACCCACATAAAATATTGATGTCAGGGTAACAATTCCTATAAAAGCATTAGGAAAACGAGCCGCATATTCATTGATTCCAAATAGTTTCATGGCGAGCACCTGCATCCAGATAAACAATGGAGGTTTCTCCCAAAATGGCCTGAAATCTATCTGTATCCGTAAATAATCTTTTGAAGAGATCATTTCACGGGCACACTCTGCAAAGTTTATCTCATCCCAATCAAATAGATGCACATGCCCCAGAAAAGGTAAAAAAAGCAATGATGCCAATACCACTATAATAATGTAGCGAACATAATTAGGCATAGCTATATAACGGAGTTTAATAAATCTCTCTTAAAAAAATATTGTTGATAATACCTCATTACTGAAAATAAAAGTAATGTGGTAATTGCCCCCAAGATACTACCCGCATAAACATCTGCAAAAAAATGTGCTGCAAGATAAATGCGTGAATATGCCACTAATAACGCCAGCAAGAAAAATAATAACCCAAATTTTTTATACCGCTGATGAAGCAATAAAGACAAAAAACAAAAAAGGCTAAATGCCCCTGTAGAATGACCTGATGGAAAGCTATTATTGAATAGTTTAGGCCATTCGGGAGCTATATGTATCCATGCTGCTTCATTAAATATCTTTAATGGACGAGGGGCTTTGGCCATATGTTTTATCCATTGTTCCAGGAAAGTGGGAACAAGTGTACACAATAAAGCAGTTATAAAATACCACCAATTGCGAAACGATGGGACAATGATCAATAACAGCACCAGCACTGTTGTAATGGTAATTGCTTCGCCCATCCATGTTGCATAATACATTATCACATCCGCAAATGGATTGTAATGATTATTTATAAAACTGAATAGTGCTCTACTATTAACAAAAAACAATAAGAAGCCACCAGTAATTACCCACAACAGGAATGGGATAATAAAATATAGATTGTATGAGGTATAAGGCCTTTTAGACAATGTGTTATTTTTTAGTAAAAGGTAATGCCTCCTTAAAGCGAGTCCAAATTCGAAGATACCAATCCTTATTGAAAATGGGAGAGTCGTTTCGAGCTTGATTAATAAGGAAAAAAGCTATTGGGAGCAGCATACCTGTCGACATCCACATACCCATCCATACCGGAACAGAACCCGCCTTAGCTAATTTTTCACCCGTAATGGAAGTAATATGAAATATCACAAAGAACCCAACGGCAATCACTAATGGCATACCAAGGCCACCTTTTCTAATAATAGCACCTAATGGGGCGCCTATTAAAAACAATAATACACAAGCAAATGATAAAGTGAACTTTCGATGCCACTCGACCTTGTATTTAAGATAATTATCTGTTTGCACTTTATTGTCATTTGCTACGAGGTCTAACATACTTTTTACATTCCGCACGTTATTTACAGCTTGCTCCAATAACCTTTGTCTCAGAGAATCACGTGTCAAGTCAAGAAATGATGACTTGTAATTTTGAGCTGCCTGGCTGTTTCTTTTTAGCTTATTAACCAGCGAATCCTTATCTTTTCCTACAGCATACCAGGTCATAAAAGGGTTTACATATCCTCCCACCTCATTCATTATTTTATTTCTGCTTTTTTGCAGGCTATCAATTCCTTCACTAAGCTGCTTCACATCCATCATCTGGTAGGCTCCTCTAAAATAATTCTCATTGGTACGTGTAAGCCTGAAAGAAGAAAGATCGAAAACCTTATCCCATTGTTTAAAGTGCATTCTCATCTGGTCATAGTTTTGCGCTCCATTTACAGTTGCACCTTCTTCATAACGCCAACCATCTTTCAACCTGAATATTAAAAATTGTTTGTCGGGAGATGGTATCATTTCCCCTTGTTTTGCTAAAACAACCTTATCGTTACCTAATCCGGAACTTTGGTCATAAATAATAATATCATGTATGGTATGGCCATCTTTGTCTTTGCTGCCAACCCTTATAGAATAGCCTTCAATATCATTGTTAAACTGACCTGGGCGAATATTTAATGTAGGTTTTGAATTTCGAAGATCATACAATAGGGATAACGCTTTAAGATTGGCTACAGGGATAATATTATTATTAAAGAAGAAAGCAAAACCACCAATAAACAGGATAAAGACCAGTAACGGACGCATGAAACGGAGCAGAGAAATGCCCGAAGACTTGATTGCAACAAGCTCAAAGTTCTCTCCCATATTGCCGAAAGTCATAATGGAGGCAAGCAGAATGCCCAAAGGCAATGCAAGAGGTACCATGGTGGTACTCATGTAAAATAATAACTGCAAGATCATCCAGATACCCAGACCCTTACCTATCAATTCATCCATGTAGAGCCAGAAAAACTGCATAACCAGTATGAAAAGGGTAACAAAAAAGGTAACAATAAATGGCCCGATAAAGCTCTTCAGGATTAATATGTCCAGCTTTTTGATCTTAAACAAAATGCGCTTTATTATTTATGCAAACCTACACAAAACATAGGCTCTACCATATGATATATCCATGATTAACCTTTTGTTAGAACAGCATTACATAGGTAAAAAAGCCTGTTTCCTGGTAGAAACAGGCTTTTTTACTATAATTATCATTATTTAGCTGCCTATACGATGTTTCAGATCGCCTACCTGCGTGTTCCACAAGCGTTCCTGATCTTTTAGCTCATTTTTATCAGCAAAATCAGTTATTTTCAAAATGGTTTCGTTTGTTACCGGGCTTTGTTCAATGCTAAATTCAAAAAATTCATCATCGCCATAATAGTCCCAGCGGTATCTTACAAATTCATTTTCGAGGTGTTCTACAATGTCAGCGGTGTCAGTAGAGCCATTCCAGCTAAAATAAAATTTATTATCTCGTTGATCTACTTTATCAGCAAACCATTCCTGTAAACCAACAGGAGTGGACAAAAATTCATATAATATTGTCGGAGAGCATCGAACCGGGAATTCAAGCGTATACATTGTCTTTTTCTTATTCATCGTAGATGTGTTCACTTTTGTCTTATTTGATGCAATAATAAAAAAATGCCTGAATAATCAAAATTTTTCACAAGAAATTAGTATATTATCCGTCTAAAACCGATATAATAGTTTAAAAGGTTGCTGTTAATAATTTCTTAATTTTTTTTGGGTTGAATTGCGTTGAGCATTAGATTTGCCTAGAAATGTCTCCCATTTACCATATTGCCAGTCTATACTTTCCATTTTCAAACAATTTAATGCTCTGCCTATGTCGATGCGTCAGCTAAAAATCACGAAGTCAATTACCAATCGTGAAAGCCAGTCTCTTGAAAAGTATTTGCAGGAGATCGGCAAAGTAGATTTGATTACTCCCGAAGAAGAAGTGCAACTCGCCATCCGTATCAAACAAGGAGATCAGCGTGCATTGGAGAAGCTTACAAAAGCAAACCTCCGCTTCGTGGTATCTGTTGCCAAGCAATACCAGAACCAGGGGCTTTCCCTTAGTGATCTGATCAATGAAGGCAATCTGGGACTTATTAAAGCTGCACAACGTTTTGATGAAACGCGCGGTTTTAAATTTATCTCTTATGCGGTATGGTGGATCCGTCAGTCTATTCTGCAGGCATTAGCCGAACAATCACGTATAGTACGTTTGCCATTGAACAAAGTTGGCTTATCAAACAAGATAAGCAAAGCTTACTCTCAACTGGAACAGGAATACGAACGTGAACCATCTACAGAAGAATTAGCTGAACTATTAGAAATTGGAACTGAAGAAGTAGAAACAACATTGGGTGTCGCAGCACGTCACGTATCAGTAGATGCGCCGTTTGTGGATAGCGAAGACAATACACTCCTTGATGTATTGGAAAATCCTAACTCAGACTCTGCTGACGCAGAACTGGAGCATCATGACTCACTTCGCTGCGAAATTGAAAGATCATTAAGCACATTAACAGACCGCCAAAGAGATGTAATTAAACTGTATTTTGGCATTGGCGTGGAACACCCGATGAGCCTGGAAGATATCGGTGAAAAATTCTGCCTCACACGCGAACGGGTACGCCAGATAAAAGATAAAGCAATTACTAAACTACGCACAGCTACACGCTGCCAGCTATTAAAATCATACTTAGGCAACTAGAGATATTTACACACACAAGAATTCAGGGTCCCAGTAACTGGGACCTTTTTTATACACTGTTATTCATTTTCTTCCATTACCCCCCACTTTTCAGCAAGCATTTTCCATTCTGTTTCAAGCAATCTAGCTTCGCCTTTATAATATCCTGCTTTTTCGCGCTGTCGGTATGCTTCATATAATGTTACCGCACAAGCAACTGAAATATTGAGTGATTGAACCATACCCATTTGTGGGATAATGAAGTTGCCATTACACAGCTTAAGACATTCATCTGTAACACCCGCATGCTCATTACCAAATACTAATGCAACTGGTTCCGTAAGATTAAGCTCATACAGTGAGCGCGCTTGTTCGCCAAGATGGGTAGCATATATTTTGTTATAGCGCTTTCTTAATGCAGCGAAACATGATTCCAGATCATCAAATTCATGTATAGTAAGCCATCCTGCCGCACTTGCAGAGCTTTTCTTCCCGAATTTTTTGTGTCTGCTTATTTGGGTATTCAACACATATATTTCCTGAATTCCCACAGAATCAGCGGTTCGCATTACTGCAGATATATTATGTGGATCATGTACATTCTCCATTACTACTGTCAAATCGGGCTGACGATGATTAAGAACATGAGTAATGCGGGATTTGCGCTGAGGTGTCATAATAGCACAAAAATAAAAAGCGATAGGAATTATACCGATTTAAAAAATTATTACTCATAATAAGCGACGATCTCCAATACAGGAGATCGTCGCCAAAATATAAGAAAGTCGTTTATCTGACGAGCGTTACACTGCCTTTAAATGTTTCTAAAGTTCCGTCGGGCATGCCAACTCTTATTACATAGTTGTAGGAGTCTATATCCTGAGGTACACCATTCCAGGTGCCATCCCAGCCTTTATTGTCTTCACTCTTGAATACTTCCTGTCCCCAACGGTTATATATTCTAAATTCTACGATCTTTTCAATAGTTAAATTAGCAACACGGAACACATCATTCTTACCATCTCCATTAGGAGAGAACGCCGACGGAACATATACCAAACCATGTGTATTGATCCTGATGTTCACGGAATCGCTTGCGGAACAACCATCCTGACCAATTCCGGTAACCACGTATTTCATAGGTTCCTGAGGAGTAGCAACAGGATTGACAATATTCGGATTATTAAGCGCTGTAGCAGGCCACCAACTGTAGGTGGTGGCTCCGGTAGCGTACAACTGAACACTGGAACCTATTGTTATAGTCGTGTCATGATTGACAATTCTCACATCAGGGATTGGCTTTATATCTATTTCTGCTGTAAGTGTATCGCTACAGCTAACACTGTCAGATACTACTACCTGATATGTTGTTGTATCAGTGGGCGTAGCAATAGGATTAGCACATGTAGTACAACTAAGAGTTGTAGCAGGCTGGTAGCCATTCTGATACCATTGGTATTTAAATCCCCCTTTAGCTACAAATTGTACTTTACCACCAGCGCACAAAGAAGTATCTATTGGAGCCACCGTAAAGTTATGTACAGGCACATACAGACTTACTGAATCATGCACCAGACACTTATTCCGGCCCTCAGTATATACGTAATATTTAGCGCTATTGGGCACATAAGCAACAGGATTATGAACAGTAGAATCCGACAAATAAGTACCTGGTGACCACGTAAAATGGAACTCAGAATCCTGGGGGGCCTGACAATACTGAAAGCTTACAATAGGCCGATAATTAAGAGTTCCAAATGTGAAACCACTAAAAGTACCTGAACATTCGTCACCAGATCCAAATTGCTCCTTACTAATCATACTTGTGTAAGGAGTGTTAGTATATGTCATGAAAGCAGGATGAAAAGAGCCATCAGGGCTTCCATAGCAAATTTGAACGATAAGATTTTGGGTTGTATCCCAATTGTAAGTTGAAATATTGAAAGGGAAACTAACTTCACCAATACCTAATGTCACAGGGCCCGTTGCAACATATACCAAAGTCATACCTACATTTACGAAATCATTTGAATTAGTAAACGAAGTTTTATTAGTACATCCTATAGAGATCGTTATGCTATCAAAAGCCGAATTTGGAAAACCAGATGTAGCCGAACTAGGATCTACATACATATCTAATTCTTTTAAAGTACCTGACTGCAACCCGCCGTTTTTCAGATCCTGAGCGGTGATAATAAATTGAGTAAACATTTGTTCTTCCTCAAATGGCGGCTCGAATGAATAGCTTGTAGGATTGCCAAATATATTAGCAGTACTCGAGTTTACACAACTTACAGGATTATCTGTGCCACATGGAAGATTCAATAATTTTTTAGGACCGTGACCTACAGCATCCAATTGGAAATATCCCGGACGACATAATATCTGGCTATGTGGTATCGCTGTTACAGAATTAGTTGTATCTATAATTATGAAAGCCGTATCGGAACCCACGCAACCCGGATCTGTAGAAGAAGATACCTGCACTGTATAGGCCTGGCTACTAATTAGACCTGAAGAGGTAGGATCTGGTATTGTAGTACTATTTAAATCCCTGGAAGGAGACCACTTGTAAGTAAAACTAGTCGGTGAGCAAGAATTGAATTCTGTTTCAGGACGCTTTGTTGAGGAGTAAAAATCAAAAGCAGGAGTAAACCCGCAACCCTGATATACTGTACCTGACGTGGTATAGCAACAGTAATCCTCATAATAAAATGTACTTGTATAATTGGTGTTTACAAGAGCGGTATTGTCTCCAATAAAGTTGCAGCAATTACCGTCCGCTTTTATTCCGTAACATACTTCAACCACGAGATTAGAGCTTCCATCCCAATAATAAGGTGTCGGAAAATTGAATGTATTCCAGCCTTTAACAGTATTAATGGTTGTTGAAGGAAAAACGGTAGCGAAACTATAATTGTTAAACTTATTAGAAGACACCTGCTTATCACCCGTACAAGCAATTTTAATAGTATATCCAATAAAAGAGTCCTTAGCAGGAGTTTGTTTTGATGTGACGTTAAACGCTATAGAGTTAATATTACCCGCACTAATACCTGCGGTATTCAAATCTGCAGCAGTATAAAGTATTTGCATTCTTCCTCCGTATTCACCCTGCATATAATAGAATGGGTCGGGATCATACGTGGGGAAATTATACGAACCATTTGACAACATTTTGCCCTGATCTATATTAATGGTTGCACCTGTACAAGCCCGTGGGATCCCTGGTCCGCATACCTGTGTAGATGCACTTGCAAACAGATTGATACTTGCCTGCGGGCATATTGTTGCTGTTTTTGGAATAATATGTACTATTGGCGCCACACCTTTTACAGTCACTGTCGTGCTATCCTTATAGCGACAGGTATTTTTATCCTCCACAATCACCTTATAATTTGTAGTGACAATAGGAGTGGCAATCGGCTTGACAATAAATGGATTACTCAATGTTGCAGCCGGTGACCAGGTTCGCAATGTATCAAATCCAGCAGGCGTTGCTGTATATGATAATGTAGCAGACTGATTGGCACATATTGTAGGCGGGGTAGGTACATTTATAGTAATAGGACTATAAGCTTTAACAGTCACTGTATCGGAAAGCTTACATGCTACAGGTAAAACACTTGTGTTTATGCTTACTACATACTTATATATCCCTGGTCCAGACCATGTAGTAGTCGGACTATCTATATTGGGGTTGCTCAAATTCAATGGGAATCCACCCAGAGAATCAGTCCATGTATAGCTGGTACCCGGGGGGCCAACAACAAATAATTGACCTGGTAATGACGTTGGACCGCAATAAGCATACTCTTCTCCCGCGTAGATAGAAGATAATACTTTTATAATTACAGTAGAATAGCTCTTTGCAACAACAGGGTCTGAACTGCTCAAGCAGCTTGAATCAGAAGCTGTAAATACAATCGTGTGAATCCCTATGTCAGAACCCGTAGGTGTCCAGCTAAAGGTGCCTTTTACACTTGCCGTGCCACTACCTGCTGTACTAAAAGACGATCCTGGAATAGTAGTTTTACTATTAGAACTCATGTATAATTTGAACAAAGAAGAAACAGTGTCCACCGCATTGATATTAAATTTCAATAAAGTACCAGGGCAGACATCAATTGTATCGTATCCTTCCAGGTTTCCTCCTACCAGGCTTTGAGGAGTAGTATCTATAGTGGGTGGAGGATATGGTGCAGTACAAGTTATAACACTATAATTTACTTCTCTATCATTATAAGCAATTTTGTTCCCGGTATAATAATCGTAACTGGTAGTACTAAAGCCTACAACGTATTTTCCAGCGGTGCTGGAAGTAAAAGTTGCTTCTCCAGTGCCTGGATCAACTGTATAGGGATCACTTGCCGTGGCGTTTACAGGATGAAACTGATCAAATCCAAGATTGTATAGACCAGAATTATATTTTCCATAATTTGCAGAAACTCCAGTACTGTAATATACGACTCCATCCGCGGTACTTAGTGAATCAGCACCATCAGGATCATAAGGACCAGTTGGGTAAACTACATGTTGGTTAGCACATAAATATGCTGGTAAAGCTGGGTAAGCATATCTTGGAGTACTGGCATTATAACGTTGAGTATTATCTATACCTGCAATTAAAGCCGGATCTGGATGAAGATTATCAATATCATCGCCAGGCAGACGACTATTAGATGTATTCCATATAAAAACCCAATCTGAACATGCTTTAGGCACGGAAATAGTATCTGAATAATTTGTTACTGTATAGCCCGGATAAGTAGCACTTGCAGAATTACAGCTATTCAGGCTTGAATATGCAGGACAAAGCTGATCTACAGTATCTGTAGTACCGGGGTATAAAGTTACCGGTATATATTTCGGAGCATAACAAGTATTTGATGTAACATTTACAGTTTCTGTTTTTGCAGGTACGGAGGATGTGGATGGAGTGCATACTGTATATACTACCAAATTTACCCTATACTTTAAATCAGTGGGCCCCGTTCCTATATAATCAACATATAAATCTGCCGCCGCATAACCTGAACTAAATTGAGCAAACCCCTTATTAGCGCTAAATAGAAGTAATACCAACGCCAAAAAAGAGTAAAAATTTCTTAGTGTAAATTTTTTATACATTCTCGATGTGTTTAAAAATGATTAATATTCTTTACAGAGGGTTTTATTCTTATCCGGTATGATCCAAATATTAAAACAACTAATACAAAAGACACTCTATTAGGGTAAATTAGTTGGGGAAACCTAAAAAAATAATGTTTAATATGACGATTTAAATGGTGACTCCCGAAAAATAAGGGGATGATGTGGGAAAATTGATGGTCGTATCGGTACAAAATGAAGATAAAATAGTAATGGTAGTCATAATAAATCTTTATAAAATTCATTGGTGAAGTCATAACTTGTGCAGGTATTGAAGAAACTGTTTGAACATATAGGTAGGATATCCCTGATGCTGAAAGAATCTATCAGCAAACCTGAAAACTTTAAAGTGTACTGGGCAGAGTTTATGGAGCAATGTACCCAAATCGGTATTGGCTCCTTACCTATTGTGTTAACCATTTCCTTCTTCGTTGGGGCTGTACTTACCATACAGACCGCATACCAATTATCAGGACCGCTTATACCCAGAAAGGTTATTGCTGAAATAATCAGGGACTCCAGCATACTGGAACTCTCTCCTACTGTTGTTTGCCTGGTGCTTGCGGGCGTTGTAGGCTCGCGTATTGCCTCAGAGCTGGGTAACATGCGATACAGCGAACAAATAGATGCGCTGGAAATGATGGGCATCAATTCAAAAACATACCTAATACTTCCAAAGATTGTTGCCTCAATAATAGTAGTGCCTTGTCTTATTATTCTTTCCATTACTGTTAGCATTTGGGGTGGTTATGTAGCTTGTATTTTCTCCAGCATATTGAGTAGACAACAATTTTACGAGGGACTTGTAACTGATTTCCTGCCGTATAACCTTTTCTTCGCTATGGCAAAGTCCGTGACATTTGCGCTGATCATTTCCATTATTCCTTCTTATTATGGCTACTATGTAGAAGGTGGCGCTATTGAAATAGGAAGGGCTTCTACTACTTCGGTTATTGTGAGCTGCATATTGATACTTTTAGGGGATTATGTATTGTCGCTATTATTGCTGTAAATTTCCCATTGGCTGCTAAAAACCCTTCTCCCCCATATAGTAGTTGATAATCAATTTATTAGGCAATTTAGGATTACCCAAACATTCACCATTTATACCTCATCTTTTACACAAAGAACTTTTTATGTCGTTTCTGTATGGCTTTGATTGAGGAGATTCTTCGCTTCGCGCTATGCTTGGTTCCCAAGCTGCTACGCTCTGAATGGCAACATACCTGAAGCATTGTGGCCTTGATTCATGAGATTCTTCATTCCGCGCCATACACAATAGCTTAGCCGCTTCATTCTGAATGACAAAATTCAGGAGAAATACTTTTGCCTTTGCAAATTTACTAACGAATGAAATGACGGAATGGAAAAGATAACAACAATAGACCCCCAACTTTATTCCTATTTATTAATAATTGCATTGCACATGTATACCCTAAGGACTAATTGCTTAAAATGTAATCTTATCTGGCACAATTATTTAGTCTCTGCATTTGTCACCTAATAATATGCAAAGGCATTCCTCACAAACTGATTGGATTGATGTGTCGGCTACTATAAGTAACGGAATGGTACACTGGCCTGACAATGTACCTGTTTCAATTACAAAATCATCAGATATAGGTATAGATGGCGCACAAGCCAATGTATCTGCCATTACGATGAGTGTGCACACAGGTACTCATATGGATGCCCCCAAACACTTTTATAAAAACGGAGATGATATAATGAAAACAGATGTTAGCGCATTGATCGGTCATGCGAAAGTATTTCATGTAAAAGATGAAAAGAACGAGATCACCTATGAGATCATTAAAAACCTGCCTATCGAAAAGGGGGACCGAATATTATTCCGCACCCGCAACTCGGATATAGATTGGGAGACAGAACCATTTATGGAAAATTACGTACGCCTTAGTCCTGATGCGGCAAAATACCTTGTAGAAAAACAAATAAAATGTGTAGGAGTTGATTATCTATCCGTAGGTGATGGTGAAAAAGGTAAAATAGTGCATCAAGTGTTATTGGGATCGCCGGTAAATATAATTGAAGGTTTAAAACTTGGAAAAGTAGAACCGGGAGAATATGATATGATATGCCTGCCGATAAAACTAAAAGGAGCTGATGGCGCACCGGCAAGGGTGGTATTGAAAAAAATATCCGAGTCTTCAGCTCCGTCTCATTATCCGGCTGCATAAAATTTTAACATACAGTAATAGCTCTTATATTTATTGAATGAAGCCTAAGCTAAAAGAATGGATAGAAAGGTACCTGCCCGCTGAGGTATTATCGTCCATTATGGTTGTCGCTTCAGGAGCTATATGTTATCGGCTTACACAAGACAGGATACTCACTGCACTGGTGGCAACATGGTGCGGCAACATAGGATTCTTTGGGTATATACTATTAAATGATATAATTGCCGCCAACAAATTATTGCTTGCCAATAACAAACGCTATACAGTTGCCACATTCTGGGAAAACATAAGAGCGCTTTTTATGGAGTTTGGGTTGGCAGAGGTACTGGATAGCTTTGTAATAAGACCCGCGTTAATGTATTACCTACCAATTTTAACAGGCAACATCCCGATTGGCATTTTACTTGCAAAATTTATTGCCGATATAACTTTTTATATCCCAGCAATTATTAGCTATGAGATATTTAAAAAGCGCTATAGGAAATTTGATTAGCAACCCAGATATAATATTGTGCCGATACGAATAAAAGTATATCCTTTTTTCAAAAAGATGCAATTGATAAAATTAATAACACATAATAGAAAAATGAGACGCAAATAAATACATTTGCTATTTACCAATATCCATTACAAGCAAAAGAGAGTTGCCTGTAATGTCACATCATTTACCAAAATGAATTAAGCTGATATGTTGAACCGTACGTATTTATCGCTTATATGTATTTCGATATTATTTCCCCTCTTTGCATATAGCCAGGATACCAACCAGGAAAATGATGATAATGCAGAACATCTATCATTGCAGCAGTGCCTGCAATACGCTATGAAAAACCAACCTGCACTGAAACAATCGTTAATAGACGAAACTATTGCAAGGACAAATAATGCAATAGGCTTATCAGGATGGCTGCCACAAGTAGGCCTGGATGGCTCCCTGACACATTATTTTACATTGCCTACATCATTTATCCCAAATACGGCTAATCCCACAGGGCCTAAAGAGCCTTTTCAAACAGGCGTATATAATACAGCTACACCTGAACTAACCGCTAAACAAACCATATTTAATACCGATGTATTAATCGCTGCACGAGCTGCGCATCTTATTACAAAGCAGGCAAAACAAAATACAGCCAGCACTAAAATAACCCTGATATCGGATGTGAGTAAAGCATTTTATGATCTGCTACTTAGTACTGAACAAATAAAAGTGTTTAAACAAGATACTGCCCGACTCAATAAAAACCTTTCGGATACTTATCATCAATACATAAGCGGAATAGTAGACAAGGTAGATTATAAACAAGCGACAATAGCACTGAATAATTCACTTGCACAGCTGAAAAGTGCCATGGAAAGTGTTGCAGCCAAGTATGCAGCGCTAAAACAATACATGGGATATCCAGCCGATAAAAAATTTGTGGTTGACTTTGACACTACACAAATGATGCAGGAAATATACTTTGACACAACAGAAGACCTGGTGTATGAGAAAAGAATAGAATTCCAACAATTGCAAACAAGCAAATACCTGCAACGAGAGACCACCGCTTATTACCAATTAGGGTTTATACCCAGTTTGTCTGCCTTCTATACTTACAACGATGAATATCAAAATGATAAATTGTCTGATCTTTTTGGTAAAGCATACCCTTATTCTTTTGCAGGGTTACAATTTTCCGTACCATTGTTTCAAGGTTTCAGGAGGCTTGAAAACATAAAGAAATCGAGGCTGCAGGAGAAAAGACAGGATTGGGACGAAGTGAACCTGAAACTGCAAATAAATGCAGAATATAAGCTTGCTCTATCCAACTATAAAAGCAACCTGTACAACCTGCATGAGATGGAGTACAACGTGTCGCTGGCAACGGAGGTGTACAATATTGTAAAGCTGCAGTATAAACAGGGAATAAAACCATACCTGGACGTGATAACGGCAGAAGCAGATCTGAAAACATCTGAAATCAATTACCTGAACGCATTGTTCAACCTGCTATCGAGCAAGATAGACCTGGAACAAGCAATGGGAGACATTTCTCCAAATCTTTAAAAAACTGAAAAACATTTGATAGAATGAAGCAAACGTTATTTGGGATATGGATGATACTGACAGGGAGTCTTTGTATTATTTCGTGCGGGCATAGCAAAAAAAGTGCTTTCAATCCCAACGCTCCTGTGGCTGTAAATATGATCGTGGTGCATGCACAACCTGTGAGTTATTACGATCAATTCCCGGGAACTACCAACGCACTGAGCCAGGTGGATATACGGGCTGTGGCGCAGGGATATGTAACAGGCATCTTCTTTAAAGAAGGTGACCATGTACATAAAGGACAGAAACTTTATGAAATAGACCATAGCCTGTACCAGGCAAGTTATGACCAAGCCCTTGCAGGCGTGAAGGTAGCACAGGGCAACCTGGACCAGGCACAAAAAGACGCGGACAGATATATTTACTTAGATAAGTATGACGCTATAGCCAAGCAAGTACTCGACCATGCGTTAATAGCACTGCAAAATTCAAAAAACCAGCTAAACTCAGCAAAGCAAGACCTGGTAAAGGCTGAGACAAACCTTAAGTATGCTACAATCGTAGCACCATTTGACGGCACAATAGGTTTTAGCCAGGTGAAAATAGGAAATACTGTAGATGGCTCTACCGTACTTAATACTATATCTACAGACGACCCAATGGCTGTGGACTTCGTTATTAATGAAAAACAATTAAGCCGTTTTATCGAAATAAAAAAGAATCCAGAAAATAATAGCGATGATTCGCTTTTTACAATTTTGCTACCCAACGGCAAGCTGTATGAACATTCCGGCAAATTATCAATAATAGACCGTGGTGTAGACCCTCAAACGGGTTCCATAAAGATAAGAGTTGTATTTGCCAACCCCGATTGGGAATTGAGAACAGGCATGAGCTGCGTGATGAGAGTGCACAATGAAAATGCTGCTCCGCAACTGGTAATTCCCACAAAAGCAATCACTGAAAATATGGGCGAATACTTTGTTTTCTTAGCCAAAGACACTGTAATGACAGCGCCGGGAGCCGATACAGCAAAACAAAAAGGTAATGGGGAAATGCCAGCACTACGGGCAGTACAGAGAAAAATAATAATAGGGCAACTGATAGGCGCTAATACAGTGGTAAAAGGCGGCTTGCAGGAAGGTGATACAGTAATTACGGATGGCATTCAAAAGCTGCATGAAGGGTCGCCAATTAATACAGGCAACACTGCAGCACCACAAGACGGTAAAGCGGCATCGGGTAAATAATAAAACTTAAAACTATTCAGAACCAGGAATTGTATGATAGCTAATACATTTTTAAAAAGACCGGTAACCGCTATAGTGATATCTGTTGTATTAGTGCTGGTGGGAACAATCTGCATCTTTAACCTTCCTGTGGGACAATACCCGGAAATAACGCCTCCTATTGTACAGATATCCGGACAGTTTACAGGAGCAGACGCATTGACAGTAGAGCAGACAGTAGCAACACCAGTTGAGGTACAAGTGAACGGCTCACCAGGGATGGAATATATGCAGAGTAATAGCACCAATAACGGAGCTGTAACTATAAATGTAACCTTTGATATTGGAACAAATATTAACATCGCGACGCTCGATGTACAAAACCGTGTGAGCATCGCTACCCCACAATTGCCCGATGTGGTAAAACGCCTTGGGCTAACAGTACGCAAACGTAACCCAAGTATATTGATGCTGGTAGCCATATATGCGCCTAAAGGCACGCATGATGTGACCTTCCTGGACAACTATACTAACATATTTGTAAGAGACGCATTGCTTCGTGTGAATGGTGTAGGAGACATTTTTACCCGTACAGATGATTTTAGTATGCGTGTATGGTTGCAACCCGATAAGCTGGCTTCATATGGCATGACTGCCAATGATGTTATTAACGCGCTGAATGAACAGAATGTGCAGGTAGCAGCAGGATCAGTAGGTGTGCCGCCGCAGCAAAATACACAAGCGTTTGAGTTTAGCCTTATTGTCAACGGGCGATTGAATAAGGTTGAGGAATTTGAGAACATCATTGTGAAAACATTGCCCAATAGCGGCGACCTTGTGTATCTAAAAGACGTAGCGCGAGTGAAGCTGGGTAAATTTTCTTATTCAAGTAACTCGTTTGTGGATGGCAAAAGGGCTTCTTACTTACTTATCTATCAGGCACCGGGAAGCAATGCGCTCGCCACTGCAGATGGAGTGTATGCAAGATTAGCCGAATTAAAAAGCTCTTTTCCACCGGATGTAGCATATAGTGTGCCCTTTGAAGCTGTTACAGTGGTAAAAGTATCAATGCACGAAGTGGTAATAACACTGCTCGAAGCGTTAGGGCTTGTGGCATTGGTTGTATTTTTATTTCTGCAGAACTGGAGGGCTACCCTCATACCTGTGCTGGCAATTCCTGTATCCATCATAGGTGCTTTTATTTTCTTTACCCCGCTCGGATTTACTATCAATACCCTAACTATGTTTGGGTTTGTGCTGGCAATTGGTATTGTGGTGGATGACGCTATTATAGTAGTTGAAGCGACACAGCACTACATGGATGAGCAACATATGTCGGCGAAGGAAGCTGCTTATCACGCTATGCAGGATATATCGGGACCAGTAGTTGCTATCGCCCTGATCCTTGCATCTGTATTTGTACCTGTGGGGTTTATACCGGGGATCGTTGGTCGCTTGTATCAACAATTTGCGATTACCATTGCCATATCTGTGATCTTATCAGCATTTATTGCATTGTCGCTTACACCTGCACTGTGTTCCTTATTATTAAAGCCATCACACATGGGCAGTAATTCGAAAGGATTAGACAAACTTTTCTTTAAGTTCAATAACTGGTTCCAGAAAGTGACGGATAGCTATACTAATGGAGTAAGGCGATCTATTAAAGCATCGGCCATAGTGGTGCTGATACTTATAGGTATATCCATTTTAACCATTGTACTTTTTAAAACCAAGCCAAGCGGCTTTATACCAACAGAAGATGAAGGCAGGGTGTATATTACGTATGAACTGCCCGAAGCAGCATCTACTACACGCTCTATTGAAGTGTTGAGCAAGTTAATGAAAGTAGTGACTGAAACTCCCGGGGTAGCACATTATGCAGCACTCGGGGGATTAAACGTAGTAAACTTCTCAACCAAATCGAACAGCGGTACAATATTTTGCCAGTTGAAACCATGGGATGAGCGCAAGAAAAAAGAGGAAAAGATACCGGACATAATAGGTGTAATGCAAAAAAGAATTGCAATGGCTGGCTTGAAACAGGCAAATGTTATTGTGATATCACCACCGCCTATACCTGGTCTTGGGCAAACTGCGGGATTTAGTATGCAGGTAGAACAGAAACAAACTACAGATGATGTAAGAACATTTGAGAAGGTGGTGAAAAACTTCGTTGCAGAGGCTAATAAAAATCCAGCTATCGGTGGGGCATTTAGTTTTTACTCAGCGCATACGCCGAGCTATAATGTAATAGTGGATAGAGAAAAATGTAAAAAACTTGGGGTAAATATTTCGGATGTTTTTAGTGCGATACAAACCTATATGGGCAGCTTTTATGTGAATGACTTTACCCTGTATAACAGAAACTTCCACGTGGTAGCTCAGGCGGACACTAATTATCGCACCTCTATAGACGATATGAATAAATATTATGTGCGTAATCAAAAGGGAGAGATGCTACCATTGGGCACATTAATAAGTTATAAACCGATAGAAACTGCACCACTGATAACACACTTCAATATATTCCGTTCAGCAGAAGTAGATGGGTCGCCGGCTGCTGGCTATAGCAGCGGACAGGCATTAGATGCCTTAAAAGAAACTGCTGAGAAAGTATTGCCTCAAGGATATGGATATGAATTTTCGGGATTAAGCTTTGAAGAATTAAAAGCAGGCTCGAAGACCGTATATATCTTCCTGCTTTCCATCGTGTTTGTATTCCTGTTTCTTGCAGCGCTTTACGAAAGCTGGTCAGTGCCGTTTTCTGTATTGCTGGCTGTGCCGTTAGGTGCATTTGGCGCTATACTGGCACTAACACTTGTACCCAGCCTTAGTGATAACGTATATGCGCAGATAGGATTAATTACGCTTATAGGGCTAGCTGCCAAGAACGCTATCCTTATTGTAGAATTTGCGAAGGAACGTGTAGACCACGGAGAAGACCTGGTAAAATCAACTCTTGAAGCCGTAAGGCTGCGTTTACGTCCTATTATTATGACATCTATGGCATTTATTCTGGGTGTTATGCCGCTGGTACTGGCAACAGGTGCGGGAGCTGTGGCAAGGCGCACAATAGGATTTACAGTATTGGGTGGTATGCTTGGTGCTACTTCCCTGGCAATATTTATAGTGCCTGTGCTGTTTGTAGTGATCACCAAAATGTCTTACGGTAAAAAACAACTGGCATACCTTCAGGAACATCATGATGAACTTGTGGAAGAGCAGGAAAAAGAAACCAAACAGGACATAGACCCAGCACTTGAATGGCAAATAAAAAGAGGTAAGGAAAAAGGCAATAAAAAAGATGATACGCTACAGGATAATAAGCCCGGAAATGAAAACAATACGGGAGGGAATGAACAAAACGATCCTGAGAAAAAAGAGTAATTTGAAAAACTAAACATATCAACTATGTTTAAACGCCTTCTTCATTATACGAGATTAGTTTGTCTATTTATACCGCTGTTCTTTATAAATATTGCATTTGGGCAAACATTAAAACCTGTTTTTGACCCTAATGAATATCTTGAAATGTTACGGATCACTGCGGTAACTATTGGTGTAGAATGGAACCTTGGACTACCTGCTCCTAAAGAATATCACCAGGTATATAAATCTGATGAAACGGAGTTGCTCAACAAATGGGACCTGTGGCTGAATAAAGACAATTCCATTATGGTCATTAGTATCAGGGGTACTACGAAGGACCTCGCGAGCTGGCTGGAAAACTTTTATGCGGCTATGATACCTGCGACAGGGTCACTAAAACTGAGTGAGAGCAATACTTTTAATTATAAGTTTTCAGACGACCCAAAAGCATTAGTGCATGTGGGATGGACAGTGGGCTTAGGCGCCATGATGCCATCGATCATGACCCAAATAAAAAAGTATTATGCACAAGGTGTAAAGCAAATAATTATTATGGGGCATAGCCAGGGTGCTGCTATAGCGTTTTTGCTGAACTCCTACTTACGTTACCACATAAAAGACAATCAATTGCCGAATGACCTGACAATAAAAACATATTGCAGTGCCGCACCCAAACCAGGCAATCTTTATTATGCCTACGATTTCGATTATATCAACAGAGAGGGATGGGCCTATACTGTTGTGAACGCAGCGGATTGGGTACCCGAAGTACCATTCTCTGTACAGACCACGGCAGATTTTAATCCTCTCAATCCTTTCAGGAATGCAAAAAAGGCTTTGAGCAAGCAGGGCTTTTTTGTTGCACTATATGGGAAATATCTGTTTAACAACCTAGATAGACCAACAAAAAAAGCGCAGAGGAGATTTAAAAAATATCTTGGGTATGGATTATACAAGCAAGTGAAAAAACATATGCCTCAATACCAGCAACCTAATTATGCTAACAGTAATAACTACATGAGAGCAGGTATCCCCATAGTGTTAGAACCTGATGCTGATTATTATAAAGAGTTTCCGGATAGCAGCAGTAATATTTTTGAGCATCATTTATTAAAGCCATATTATACGCTGGTAAAAAAGATTTACCTCAGGCAGTAATAAAAAATGGCTCTTTATAATATAGCTTATTGATAGCTCTTTAATAGCTTAATTAGTGAGATACTTCACTCCACCCTGCGCGCTTACCTACGCTGTTTCACTCAGTATGACAATGCGTGGAAATGTGAAAATTTGAAATGAGATAATGTGTGATAGCCGTAGTGGACTGGACGTACAAGCGAGCGTGGCAACGGACGCTTAATAGTGGTAATAACTCTAAGGGCAAGAAAAGTAATTTATTGATTTTGTTTAGCCTCCAGACGCAAAATCTGGGTAAAGCGTCATACCGCCATCTACGTATATGGTGGCACCTGTAATGTAATCCGATTCATCGGAAGCAAGCCATGCTACTGTTTTGGCGATATCTTCAGGTTCGCCGATACGCTGATATGGGATAAGCTTTAATAAGTCATTCATTGCTTCGGGTGTGCCCCATGCGTGTTTATTGATCGGTGTTCTTATTGCGCCGGGAGAGATACTATTGACACGTATCTTATGAGGAGCAAGCTCTTGCGCAATGGATTGCATAAACAACATTACCCCACCCTTTGAAGCAGCATAATTTGCATGTTTTGCCCATGGGATACGATCGTGAACAGAACTCATGAATATCATTTTACCGGCAGCTATGGAGCGGTCTTTCACTACTCCTCTTTTTATAAATTCCTTCGCAGCTTCACGGGCACATAAAAAATAGCCAGTGAGATTTACATCTATCACCCTTTGCCATTCCTGGAGTGTCATATCTACAAGCGCCTTGTCTTCTTCAATGCCAGAATTATTAACAAGGATATCTATTGTGCCAAATGTTTTTTTTGCATCATCAAACATTGTAAGAACATCAGCTTCCCTACTTACATCTGCCTGCACCACCAAACCTCTACTTCCAAATGCCTCAATTTCTTTCCGTGTATCTTCAGCTTCTTCGGCCTCTTTGTGGAAATTTATAACCACATTTGCGCCTTCCTTACCCAATTGTATAGCAATAGCTTTTCCAATGCCGGAGCTTGCCCCGGTAACAATAGCGTTAAGGCCCTGTAACCTTTTTTGTTCCATGGCATTTTTATTATAACAGATGTATCAATTGAACAACAATTATTTATAATTAGCATTTGTTCTCTTTTACGGATATAATTATCATACCTCGATGGAAAAACAAAATAAACGTTACGAGCCAATTGAGAATTATGGCATTATAGGCGACCTGCATACGGTGGCGCTTATATCCATAAAAGGTTCGCTTGATTTTATGTCGTTCACCCGTTTTGATTCACCTACTGTTTTTGCAAAATTGCTTGATGCTGATAAAGGCGGTTATTTCAGCATTCATCCACGTTTCGATAATATTAACTACAAACAATTATACCTGCCCGATTCAGCGATATTAGTAACGCGCTTTTTAGCAGATGATGGTATCTCGGAACTCATCGACTATATGCCGGTAAGTGAACGCGAACATAAATGTGCTGTAATAAGAAAAATAACAACCGTCCGCGGAAAGATAACTTACAACATGCAGTGCTGCCCACGGTTTAACTATGCGCTTGCCCAGCATACTGCGATTGCCGAGGAAGGGGGCATTCTATTTGAAGCTAACGACGAAAACAAAACGAAAGCGAGACTGCTAAGCACCGTAGCTATTGAAATAAAAAATAACGACGGATCTGCATCGTTCACCCTGGAAGAAGGACAAACAGCTTACTTTGTTTTTGAATCGATGATGAATGAAGAACAAAGGCCTAGCTCATTGGAGGATTATGTAAGCGACACCTATAAAGACACCAGTAATTTCTGGCAAGGTTGGATAGAACAGTCCACCTATACGGGCCGCTGGCGGGAAATAGTAAACCGCTCGCTGATAACCCTAAAGCTACTTACCTCTTACAAATATGGTTCTGTAATAGCTGCACCCACGTTCAGCCTGCCGGAAACGATAGGTGGCGAACGCAACTGGGATTACCGCTATACATGGATACGTGATGCCGCATTTACTATGTATGTGTTTCTAAGGTTAGGATTTATACATGAGGCAGGTGGTTTCCTTGCGTGGATAAAAAAGCAGTGCATGAACCAGAAGCTGCAACTGATGTATGCAGTGGATGGTGAAACCTGCCTGCCAGAATCTTTTCTTGAAGATCTGGAAGGATATAAAGGCTCGAGGCCTGTGAGAATAGGCAATGAAGCCCACGAACAATTTCAATTAGATATTTATGGAGAGCTGCTGGACACTATTTATCTATTTAATAAAGACGGCGGACCAATAACCTATGGCTTCTGGCAGGAAATAGAAGAACAAGTAAATTTTGTATTAGAAAATTGGGAAAAGCCTGACCACGGGATATGGGAAGTACGACATGAGAAAATGGAATTTTTATATTCCCGCGTGATGTGCTGGGTGGCGATAGACAGGGCGATAAAAATAGCTGAAGACAGGTCTTTCCCCTACCCACTCGAGAGGTGGCATGATGTTCGCGACAAGATATATCTTGACATTTATACCAACTTCTGGAATGAAGAAAAACAAGCCTTTGTACAGCACAAAGGTTCTTCCTCGATGGATGCCAGTGCACTACTTATGCCGCTGAAACGCTTTATTTCCCCTTACGAAACAAAATGGCTGAAAACGATGTCGGCAATTGATAAAGAATTGCGCTCTGATGTTTTGATATACAGGTATCGCAATAACCTGGAGCATATAGATGGATTGCAGGGACAGGAAGGTACATTTACCGTATGCTCGTTCTGGTATGTGGAATGTCTCGCCAAAGCAGGAAGAACCGAAGAAGCAAGAGAAATATTTGAAAAGATGCTGGGCTATGCCAATCACCTGGGATTGTTTGCAGAGGAAATAGGTAGCAAGGGACAGCATCTTGGCAACTTTCCACAGGCATTTACACATCTTGGGCTAATAAGTGCAGCTATAGAGCTAAATAAAGACATTGAGAGGAACCTTGAGAGAAGTGATGTAGCTTCAAAATAATTTTAGTCGTCGTCTTCCAGCTCAAAAATATCGTTCACTGTTTTGCCAAACAGCCGGGCTATCTTGAGTGCCAATACGGTGGAGGGCACATATTTGTTTGCCTCTATGGCATTGATGGTTTGCCGCGAAACATCTGTTTTCTTTGCCAGCTCTGCCTGGGTTATATCCATGCGGGCACGCTCTACTCTTATTGTGTTCTTCATGCCGTTTTGGATTTAAAAAGAAGTGGCCTGATGTAGAGATTGAAATTGAAGATGAGAATGAATAGTATCAGCAGGGTTAAAATATTCTCGCAAACAGCAAAAAGAAAATTGATACCGTAAACTGTCCATATAAGGATAAGTAACAATAAATAATTAAGAAGTACACTTACCTGCAACGACCTTAATCTTGTATCGCGTATATATTCGTCTTCTTTTTTGAGCCGCGAAAAAGCAATGAGGCATAATGAGATTATTATTCCTGTCATCGTGCATTCATCGGTGAGATTGTAATTACGAAACAATACTTCGTGGGAGGTATCTTTTGGAATAGGAGTACTTAAAAATGAGAATTCTTTGTTAGATGCAAATAAGGCCACGAAGATGGGAAGGAGCACTAAACCAATTGTCCGGCAGAAACGGGGAAATAAGAAGGATTTTCTCATGACAAGTATATTTTACCAAATGTATGGTATTTTGGACAAAAAGTAAAAAACAATAGCATTATTTTAAAATTATTAGTATACCTATCATTTCCTTCAGTTACTCAGGCAGAAGCAAACTCAAAAGAAGAAACAATGAAGCCTTTAATGTTCAATATTATTTTTGTGGTACTATTTTGCTCATGCTATTCTGATTCGAAACAACTAAGAAAGTTATTTCAAAGGATACAGCCTACAATATTTGGAACAATGATTCAACTACAGTACAACATATACAGATACACAACGGAGATACGACAATGTACGGCGCACTTCGCCCTTAATTTTTTTACTAACACTAGACAGGATTCTTATTGGGGAAACCTTAATCGCGACGCTTAAACAAGTGGTGTTCTCAAATCATATTTGATGAATGATCTTCGACCCCACAAGCTCCTGCAAAACCAGCGCATCGAATACCGCGCTGCCCATAGTGTTATTAAAATAAGTGTAAATAATCTTTTTATTCTTTAACCAGGATTTTATTTTATCTGCGTATCCTTTTAAAGTATCTATGCCATAGCCACCTTTATAATCCCCTTTTGGCCCGTGAAACCGTAAATAGATAACATTGCCCCATAGTGCATCCGACGGCGTGGCAGATTTGGACATATCATGAATAACTATTGTAGTCTTGCTAGTTTCTAATAACCGATATGTAGTATCACGATACCATGATAAGTGACGAAATTCGACGCAAACATCCCAGCCCTCATTATTTTGTTGAACGATGAATAGCAAATTTTTAAGATATTCAAGATTATATTGTCTGCCTGCAGGAAACTGTATCAGCAAGCTTCCTTTCTTTTGTCCTGCGTTGTTAATAATTTGCATAAAGCGTTCAATTTTGTATGGATCGCAAGACATTGTTTTATCATGAGTAATGTCCTTGTTCATCTTAAAAGTGAACCGAAAGTTTCCGGGTACCTCTGACGCCCATCTGATTATTGTCTTTGCTAGTGGGATTTTGTAGAAGCTGCTGTTTACTTCAAGACTATTGAAAAGGGACGAATAATACGTCAATCTGCTTTTATTTCTAAATGCTTCAGGAAATAATTGCTTGTTAGCAACAGGTAGGACTATGTTGCTTGTACCGAGATAACAGGAGGGATTACTGCCTTTGTCCATTGTTATAAGTCTATAAATTCTATACCTATAATAGGCAGGCAACTAAATGCCGGGCATGGTTTTTATTCATTTTGTAATTAAAAAACAAACATGGCAACAGCTACAAAACGCGCAAAACAGACAAAAAAAAGTACAGCTAAAAAAAACTCACAAACTTCAGACTCAAGGTTAGCTGAGTTTTTTGGTGATGAGCTGAAAGACATCTATTGGGCCGAAAAACACCTTGTAAAAACACTTCCTAAAATGAAAAAGGCTGCTACTTCTACAGAATTACAACAGGCCTTTGGAGACCATCTGGAAGAGACCAAAGTCCATGTAGAACGTCTTGAACAGGTTTTTGAATTGCTTGGTAAAAAACCACAGGCAAAAAAATGCGATGCAATGGCAGGCATCACAGAAGAAGGTAACAGCATTATAGAAGAAACAGAAAAAGGCACAGCTACCCGCGATGTAGGACTAGTGCTGGCCGGCCAAAAAGTAGAACACTATGAAATAGCCACTTATGGCGGTCTTGCCCAGCTGGCTGAAACATTGGGCTACAGTAATATAGCTGAAATATTAAAAACTACACTGGAAGAAGAAAAGAATGCGGATGAAACACTGACCGAAGTAGCTGAAAACAACATCAACTACGAAGCCAGCGAAGAGACGGAAGATGATGACGAGTAAATCGTTTTGCATTAATCTCATATTTAGCAAAGAAAACTTTACAATATCACTAAATGCGATGTTATAGCTATGTGATGCAAAATGTTATAAAGAAAACGAAAAATAGACAGCAGTATGTCTCTTGACGTTATTTTATAGTTGCAATAGGCTAACAAAAAAGATGTCACAACTATCTGAACGGATAAAAAAATTCAATAAGCCCCTACTGGAGGAAATGGTGCAGTTGAAATATGAGGCTATGTTGGAAAATGCTTTTCGCTTTTTCCGAGGCACCTGCCATTTATTTTATGAGGACCTCGCAACGGCCAAGCCTCTTCCGCTTTCTCCATTAGCGTGGATATGCGGTGATCTTCATATTGAGAACTTCGGCAGTTTCCGAGGCCAGAATGGATTGGTTTATTTTGACCTGAATGATTTCGACGAAGGTGTGCTTGCCCCCGCTGCCTATGAAGTTGTGCGCATGGTCACAAGTATTTTTATCGCTTTTGATGCGTTGAGTATACCACGTAAAAAGGCAACTAAAATGGCACAGCTTTTCGTTCGTAGCTATGCGTCGACCTTAAGTTCCACAAAAGCTATAAGTATTGATCCCCGGATTGCCCGGGGCATCGTTTGTGAATTTTTAAATTCTGCCAAAAAACATTCTGAAAAGGATATTCTAAAAAAAAGGACAATTAATAAAAAAAGTAAGCGCATTCTTTCACTGGAAGACGAACGGCATTTCAAGCTGGAGAAGCCATTAAAAAAAGAGCTTAATGCACATATAAATGACTGGATCTCCACAAGCAGCGACGGGCCTTATAATTTTAAAGTGATTGGCTCAGTTTTCCGTTTTGCAGGAACTGGCAGCCTCGGTGTCAAACGATATTTGTTCCTGCTAAAAAGCACAAATACAAAGAACAAGTATTTGCTGCTTGATATGAAGCAAGCTCGTCCTTCGTCTGTCCTACCTTTTATTGATGTTCAGCAATTGCAGTGGAAGACAGAGGCGGACCGTGTGACTTCAATTCAGTGCCGTATGCAGAATGTTCCTTCAGCCTTGTTAAGCACAACTATCTTCAATGATGAGCCTTACGTTATCCAGGAACTACAACCCGTAAAGGACACCATCAAATTCAAATTGTTGGTAGATGATTACCGTGGCATGTACCAGGTAATAAACGATATGGGGTCATTAACGGCCTCTGCGCAGTTACGAAGTGGCGGAATGCAAGGCTCCGGAAATATTGATGACCTTTGCGCTTTTGGCAAAGATGAAGGCTGGCAACAACGGGTGCTTGACTATGCTGAAGAATATGCAGCGCATGTTAGCAAGGATTACCAGCAGTTTGTCAAAGAGTATAAACAAGGATTATTTACAAATACCTGAAGTTAAAAGTCTTATTGCAATATTTTCTGTTGGTCAGAATTTGTGCGTGATATAAATTTTAAATACGCTTTTGCTATGGTTTTGGGGTTCTTTCGATATTGTCATTGTCGTATTTTTTGCGAAACAAAACTGTTGTATTTTCATTTGCTAAGGGAGCAAAGGACGTAACTCATTCATCCAATCTTTCACTACGCTTAATCAGAACTTCCCAAATGTCACAATCAGGCCGCCAATAATAATCATTGCCCCTCCTGTGATAACAGAAACTGAAGGCACAGTACGGAAAACGATATAGTTAATTACCTGCCACATGATAATGAGTGTAGCTATGTACAGCCCTACTACTTTGCAAAAAATATGATAATTACGGGTTAACTGCCATAATTTGTAAAACAGGTTTGCTTTTTTCATTCTCCAATGGCAAATAAATCAAGTGCGTTTGGGGATCGACACTAATTGTATGTGCGTGTTTGGCTGCAAATCCTTCGGAGATTTTCTTTATGTCGTTCCTCTTAATCGAAAAAACAGAAATGATCCCGCTTTCAGATGAAACATAAAGCCTGTGTAAGACAACATCATAAGCTAAAACATCAGGGTCAGCACCTACCTTGTCTGAATAAATGATCTTATCTGTAGTTAAGTCGAACACAATAAATTGGCCTTTGTCCTCCCCTGTTATGAGCGCATAATGCGTCGCAGCATCAATATAGAAACCATGCGGCTCTTTGCAGCCTTTTAAATCAAAGCGGTTGATAATTTGATTGTTTACAGGGTTTATGCAAATTAATTGGTTTCTTGTCTGAACAGCCGAAAATATCTTTTTAGAAACGGGATCGTAGTGTGTGTTGCCAACTTCCCCACCCATCTCAATGTTTGTGATCACTTTGTCGGTTTGAGCATCTATAACTGTTACCTGTTTGCCACGTTCATTCGAAACATAAATTCTTTTGCTGCCAGGTTCATATGCTATTCCATCAGGGAAATCGCCACTTGGTATCCTGTGTATTATCTTCAAGGATTGCTCATCAATTACCACTACTTCATTCGCGTGTGAAGCTGAGGCATATACCTTACCTAACTCTGGCACTGCAAGAATTCCGGTTGGGCGAGAGATATTTTCGATGTTAGCAATCACTTGTTGCTTATCCAGATCAAAAACAACAACTGCGTTTGAGTTCATGTGTGAGATATATAATCGCCGCTTCGCCGGATCGATACTCTGGTAGTCGAACCTGTTTGCCCCACCAGGCATGGGAATATCTTTAACTGTACGCAGTGGTGATTGGCCGTCGGAATTACAACTTCCGAGTAAGCTAATAAAAATATTTAGCGTAATGATCAGGTGTTTGTTCATATAATTAACGCAATAAAAGGTAATAATATGCAGTCATAACGTTTTTAGTGTGTTAGTTGACATTGTCAATATGAAGAATTGTTCGCAGACTGTTTAACCATCGCCCAATGTCAAAGTTATTTTTTACATTTTGAAAACCACTCACAATCACCATTTTGGGGTTCCATAATGCCGAACCAACCTCGTTCATAACGGTATAACCTCCCTTTGGTGGCAGGTATTTCTCTTTCAATTGGATTATTAGAATAGATCAAGCCGTTTTTGATAATGCCTTTCATTAATTGAAATTCAGCCGTATCGCAAATTCCCGTAACTGATATTTTATTGCCTTGAATATTTATTTTATATCTACACCTGCTATAATTGCAAAACCACTTACTACCTTGAAACAATTCCTTATCAGATCTTATATTCCGATTTGGAATATTTTTATGTTGGGCGCTGCATATCGCAGGAAAAATAATAATGCTGATAAATAATATTTTAATCATAGAGAATGTTCATACCATCCTATAATAAAATTATAATTGATAGGTCCCTATTATAACACCGGAATGAGTAACAATATTATCGGTTAATCTCGGTTTGGCAAATGAAGCTCCATCGAAGAGACGGTATCCCTCGCCTAATACTAATGGATGAATCATTAAAACCAATTCATCAACCAAACTATTTTGCATAAGTGAACGCACCAGCACACCGCTGCCAAATATAATCAATGTTTTGTCGTGCTCTTTTTTGAGTCTGGCAACGGCTTGAGCTGCATCGCCTGCGAGCAATGTTGAATTCTCCCATGCCAATTTGTAATTGGGATCATGCGAAGCAACAAACTTTTGAACACTTGTGAGTGCCTGTGTCATAGGGCTGGATGGTTGCCTTACAGACCAGCCTTCATAAATACCTTCGTAAGTGGTTCTTCCTACAAGCAATGACCAACCGTCTCCCATATATTTACCAATTACGGTTTGCATTTGGGGATCATTACCGGCTATTGACCAGCCACCGTATTTGAAACCGTCACGCGCATCCTCATCTGGTCGGGCGGGACTTTGGTATACTCCGTCGAGTGTAATGTGTTCTATCGCTACGACTTTGCATGATCCGTTTGCCATATTGCAACGCTATTTTTATTGCTTCTTAATTTCTTTTATCACAACTTTTTTTAATAGTATCTAACAGCATAAACTCATCATCCAATCTTTCACTAAGCTAAATCAGAACTTTCCAAAAGTCACTATCAGGCCGCCAATAATAATCATTGCCCCTCCTGTGATAACAGAAGCTGAAGGCACGGTACGGAAGATGATGTAGTTAATAACCTGCCACATGATAAAGAGCGTAGAAATATATAGCCCCACTACTTTGCCAAATTCAATTGGTGCAAGGTTGACCATAAAGCCATATCCCAATAATAGTACGGCGCCTACAACGACACAAATTATCCTATATAAGCCTGTGTATTCATAAATAGATCTTCTTACAAGAGCATCGCCTGTTGCCTCTAATGCCGTAGCAACTATGAGTAAGAGTACCATCAATAGTATATCATTCGTCTTCATGGAGAAACTATTATATCAACTGCAAAAATAACAAAGCTTATGAAGAGCTAAAATATCATGCAAAATGACACTGATGATAGTTAATACTTTCTTGTGCAGAACAATAAATTTTCGATATGGAAGTTTATTATGCACCTATGCGAATATTTCTACACGGATATTTAAAACCAAACTCAAATTTTAAACCGCATGAAACCAAACATTTTCCGTGTGTTGGCATTACTATGCCTTCCTCTTGCTACACAAGCACAACCTATTATTACCAGCAGTGACTACAGCCCTGTGGCAGGCGAGACTTTCCTCATCGGTATCTGTAGCCCGATGGGCATATCACCCAGCAGTTTGGGTGCAGGTGTAATCTGGGATTTTTCGTCGTTGGCTATAACATTTACTGGCTCTACACATTATATCAGTTGCTCCGCCACACCTTTTTGCAGTCTTTTTCCGGGCAGTACGACTGCCGGCTATTCAATTCCAACTTCAGGCACTGTAACCGATACCACTTTTATATATTACATCAACTCGGATACCGCATTTGAAAGAATAGGATTTTGCCATGTTGGGGACACTACTACCTATATCACAGGTGTTGATATTCTCAAATATCCTTTTAATTATAACGATTCTAAACAAGATACATTTTATGGCATAAGGAATAGCAATATCGCTGGTTTAGATATAAAAGAGCGGATACTTCAAAGGCTTACTTATGACGCCTACGGAACGCTGAAGTTGCCTACCGGAACATATACTAATGTAGCGCGCCTACATCGATACATAGTGTCGCAAGATAGCTCTGTTGCTTTAGGCAGTTATTTCACTGTAGACTCATCTGAACAATATGAGTGGTATATAGCAGGGTACCACAACCCAATACTTTCCATAGCCGTATTAGGAGACTCTACCATAGGAGTGTCCTATTCGGAGCGAGCAGCAGAAGGTGTAGATAATGTGTCTGCGACAGCAACAACCATAAATGTTTATCCTATACCAGCACATGATAAACTAAACGTGCAATATCAAGCCGGGAATGCGCCTGTACAAATATGGCTCACGGATATGTCAGGAAAAATACTTTTGCAAAATACCGGAAGAAGCGGTACAGGCAACAATGTCACTACACTTAATACAGGTATGTTTGCGCCGGGTATTTATTTACTAAGGGTATATACAGGAAATGAGGTAGTGGTAAAAAAAGTAATTATAGAATAGGCATAAAGGAGCCGCCTCAAAAAATTAATTTGAGGCGGCTTTTATTATACAGCAATATGCACTCACTTCATCATTTTCCTAAACAACTTCAAAATGACAAATAATATGATAAGGCAAATAATTATCACACCCGCATATAGTATAAATACCTTCATAGCCTAAACTTACGCTATTGCATTCAGGAATTCCGTGCCACAAAATGATAATCATTATTGTCGCAAATCTCCCACCATTTGTCTTGTTCTCTCCCGGTGCGTTATGATGATCGTATTTAACTTTGTTCCTATAAAAATTTAAAAGTTATGCGTGCAAAAATCATACCGTTCCTGCTGTTCAACAATGAAGCTGAAGCAGCAGCAAATTATTATGTATCAGTATTCAAGGGGAAACTCCTGGACGTCAAAAAATATCCTCAAAATGGCCCTATGTCTGCCGATACAATAATGACAGCCACCTTTGAGATATTTGGGATGACCATGACTGCCCTGAACTGGGGCCAGGAGGCCAAATACATGGAAACCATTTCTTTCGCCATTGAACCAGATACCCAGGAAGAGGTGGACTATTACTGGAATACCCTGATAGCAGATGGCGGCCAGGAAGGACCATGCGGCTGGCTAAAAGATAAATACGGCGTTTCCTGGCAGATAGCTCCCGAAATACTTCCACGCCTGATGAACGATAGTGATCCTAAAAAGGCAACCGCTGTCATGCAAACCATGATGAAAATGAAAAAGATCGTGATCAAAGACATACAGAAGGCGTATGATAACGCCTGAAACATAGGCTACTAGAAATCAACAAAAATGCCGCCACTATTAGTTGTCATTACAATACTTGCAGTTGTATTTAACAACCTGTAGTAATATTTTATTACTAACTGGAATTTATCTTAATTGAGGTTGAAATGTAGTTTTAAAATGCGGAATATTATTTTCCATTAAAGTTTTAGATATTTGAATTGAAAACGTACTTTTTTTCTATACAGATGTCCAGCCTTATATTATGCCAAAATTCAAAGCTTGTATAGAAATAATAGGTATCAATCCTTTTGTTTTTGTACCTGAAAATATTCTCCAGAAGTTATTTAAACAAAATAATAAAGATAAAGGCCCGATCCCAATAAGAGGTACTATCAACGACAAGCCATACCAACAAACCCTGATCAAATACAAGGGAGCATGGAGACTTTACATAAATACTTTTATGCTTGAAGATTCTCCGAGACGGGTTGGTGAAATCATTAAACTGACAATTGAATTTGATCCCGCTGACCGTACACTAACGCCACACCCTAAATTAACGGATGCTTTAATCAACAATCCACGAGCACAAAAAAAATTTGATGATCTTTCTCCGTCATTACAAAAAGAGATTGTCAGGTACATCTCATTTCTAAAAACAGAAGGAAGCGTGGACAAGAATGTAACAAGGGCTATCAATTTCCTGCTGGGAAAGGAACGCTTTATAGGAAGAGAACCTATGAAATAATTATGCACGTAGAAAAACATATACCGGGATATCCACTATCCGATTTCATTCGGCATATGGTATATGTTAATGGTTCTCTGCCTGTCCCTTACATTAAAGAATTGCCGGAAGGATGCTTGAATTTAGTTATTGAACTCAATGAAAATTGCGTGGATACAGTCTATCCTGAAAACATTATTGGCAAAAAAATTGATATAAAAAATGCATGGTTCACCGGAATTCATAAACAGGCAATAACGTACAGGAACAACCCTGACTCCACAATCATAAGCATCCGCTTTACTCCAGGTGGTTTTTATTCGTTAACAGGAATACCCTTAACGGCGATAGACTATGTAGGGATAGAAGCAGAATTAGTATTAGGGTGTTCATTTAAGCATTTATATCAACAACTTATCAATGCTGCTTTAGTATCGGACAGGTTTACACTGATCGAAAACTTTTTCTTAAAGTATTTAATCAACGGAACCATTGATAATAGCCTGGTAATGTTCCTGCAAAGTAATATTAATAAGCCCGTGGATTGGTTGGTATATAAATCCGGTTATTCCCAAAAACATCTTATTCATTTATTAAAAAAGCACACAGGCTTTTCACCCAAATACCTGAAAAGGATAAGTCGTTTTCACCAGGTAATAAATGATATTCAACGGTATAAAAAACAAATTGATTGGTTTATGGTCATGCATAAACATGATTTTTACGACCAGGCTCATTTGATAAAGGACTTCACTCATTTTTCAGGTATAAGCCCGACAGAATATCTAAAATCTCAATTGACATTAGAAGTAAACCAACTGGTGCCCGATATGATTTTACAACCTCCAGACAACAAGTAACTTAAGATAATGTTTCTTTCATTTACAATTGGAGGTAAATTTTTTACAATGAAAAGAAAACCAATGTGGATAGTTTTATACAAACTATATAACTATGCCAGAAATAAAATCTTTTAAAATCGATGTACAGCAGAAAGTATTAGACGATTTAGCTTCAAGATTGAAAAATACACGATGGACAGATGAGCCGGAAAATGCAGGATGGAATTACGGTATCAATCCCAAATATTTACATGAGCTGGTAACCTATTGGCAGACATCTTACAATTGGAGAGACCAGGAAGCATTAATAAATACCTTGCCGCAATTTAAGACTGAGATAGATGGTATCAACATTCATTTTATACATGCAAAAGGGAAAGGAAAAAATGCTAAACCATTGCTCTTGACTCATGGCTGGCCTGACAGTTTTTACAGATTTCACAAGATTATACCCATCCTTACAGAGCAGTCATTTGACGTGATAATTCCATCTGTTCCGGGTTTTGGATTTTCCGATAAAAAGCCGCAAAGCAGCGATAAAACAGCCCGGTTATGGGCAAAGCTTATGACGGAAGTTTTGGGGTATAAATCATTTTTCGCTGCCGGTGGGGACATAGGCTCTACAATTAGCAAATCGCTGGCTAACCAATTCCCGGAATTGGTTTCTGCAATTCATTTAACTGATGTAGGCTATCCAAATGGACAAGAGGATTGGGCAACAATGTCGGCTCCGGAACAGGAATTCGGGAAATTTATCCAGCATTGGTTCTTTACTGAAGGGGCATATGCCCTCCTCCAGACAACCAAGCCGCAAACAGTAGGCTATGCTTTAAATGATTCACCTGTAGGGCTGGCAGCATGGATGATAGAAAAATTCCATGGTTGGTCAGGAAGACCAGATAATCTGGATGAGCATTTTACCAAGGATGAATTGATCACTAATGTTATGATATATTGGGTTACCGAAACTATCAATTCAGCTAATAGGACCTACGCGGAAGAAGGCAGAGCATTATGGTCCGGAGGACTCAAATCGAACGAGAAGGTGAACGTTCCAACAGGAGTAGCTTTATTCCCGGGAGAAGCACCATTTCCCAAAGAGTGGATCGACAGGAAGGTAAATGCGACGCATTTTACGAAAATGGAAGTCGGTGGGCACTTTGCTGCATTAGATGCGCCGGAAGCATTTGCCAAAGAATTAATTAGCTTTTTCACTTCAGTAGCTTTGTAAATAATTTTAAGATTAGAATAATAAATTAATGCTCCGGCGATGTAAGTATGGACTTTATCGCCTGGAGTGTTTTTGACCATATAGTCAAAGATTGCTTCGTATCTCACAATGACCCTTATAAAAATGAAAATATCCTACTTCCTCGTCAAAAAATTATAATCCTGCAATAACCTGTAGAGGAACTGGCGGGCATCCATATCGGTTTCGATATTTAATACTTCTTTTATACGGTCGGTAACCTGTAGAGTATAGAGATCTACGTCCCTGCTGCTGCTTTTTATATCGAGCAGGTTGCGGATGCCATTTATATCGCGGTCGGAAAGCTGCATTACCTGGGGAAAGAGGGGCTTGTAGCCTTTGTCCTCTATCGGCATGTAAATGGTTTCTGAGAAATTTGCGGCGTATCGCTGATCTATCACCATAGTTCCTGCCACAAGGTCGCCGAGGCGCTGTGTGTACGTGGTGAGTGCCGCGCTTAGCACTGCGGCTGTCCCGAGTGTACCCAACATATCCACCAACCGGAACATCCATCTTAGCAAATACTGGCTTAGCGTAGGCTCATTGCCATTCTTATCCATGACCTTGATACCCATCGTTTTTTTACCAAGCGACTGGCCATTCATAAAAACCTCAAACAACAGATGATACAACAGGTAAGGCAGGATCACCAGTAATATATATAAAACATTACTTAAATAACCGGAATCTTCGTTGGATACCAATACCCTGTACATTATATATGCAAAGGCATAAACGATCACAATATCTATAAGCCAGGCCACCAGCCTTTTGTGGAAAGGAGCTATCCTGAATTCGAGGTCTATATTAAAAGGGGTAGATACAGTAACAATACTCATACAAGCACCCGGAATGTCACAAATGTAAATGTTTAGCTCCTGCAATCAATCATCGGCAATAAAGAATATATTAGCTCTGAAAATTGCATTAAATTGTAGCACTATTCTGTATCAGCATGCGGGAAGGACATTTTATAAAGCAAAATTTAGAGCGTTGGAACAGTTATGAAGAGCCTACCGAAGACCCTGATGAGGTAGCAAAGCGCTTCACATACCTGGTGGATGACCTTTCGTATGCAAAAACATTTTATCCATTCAGTAATACAGTACGCTATATCAACGGATTGGCAGCCAACATCTATCTGTCCATCTACAAAAACAAAAAAGAAAAGACACACAGGATATTTACGTTCTGGAGCACGGAATTGCCGCTGATAATGAAGAAAAACCAGCGCACATTATTATTCGCATTTCTGTTTTTTGCGGCATTTGTGATAATGGGCATTTTTTCAGCATCTAACGACCAGACATTTATAAGGGCAATATTAGGCGACAAATATGTAGATATGACCGAAAGGAATATAGCCAATGGCGACCCATTTGGCGTGTATAAAAACGGAAATGAGTTCCTGATGTTTGTGAGCATTGCCATTAATAACATTTCGGTTGCGTTCAGATGTTTTGTTTCAGGAATATTTGTGTCTGTGGGCACACTGATCATCATGTACAGAAACGGGCTAATGCTGGGTACTTTTGAATACATGTTCTTTCACCATAACCTAGGTATACAATCGCTTCTGGTAGTATTTATTCACGGAACACTGGAGGTCTCGGCACTTGTAATATCAGGGGCTGCAGGACTGATAATTGGGAATGCCATCCTCTTTCCAAAAACATATACACGCCTTCAGTCACTAATGATGGCGGCAAAGGATGGCGTAAAGATCATGATAGGGGTGGTTCCTATATTTGCCACTGCTGCTTTCTTTGAAGGGTTTGTAACACGACATACGGGAATGCCTGTATGGCTGAGCATCAGCATACTGACAGGATCGCTTGTCTTTATATTATGGTATTTTGTTTTCTATCCGATAAAAGTAAGTAAGAGATCAAAAAATGAGGTCCGGGCATAATATCTGCATTTTACTTGCATGTTTTATTGTTTTTCTTTTGCCTGCTCATATAGCATCAGCAGATAGCCTTGTCACTGAAAGAACAATTACCACGACACAGTGGCAACAATTGACAAACGACAGCTCCTTCAATTACAAAAATGATAAGGAAGGAGAAATAAACGTAAGAAAACGTAACTCCAACCTTTTTACAACAATAGTGATAGGCATACTGACCTTCTTTGGAAGTAGCTTAGGGAAAACAATAGTATGGCTATTCTTCTTTTTTATTTTCGGCTATGTATTGTTCAAGATATTTTCTGGAGAGGGAGGTATTTTTCAGCGGCGAAACAAAGACTTGGGTGAAGAAGGCGACTTGCCACCTGCAGATGAAGAAAACTTGCTCCAAATAAATTGGGAAACCCGCCTGCAACAGGCAGCCAACGACAACGACACACGCCTGGCAATACGATACGGCTATATGTGGCTGCTGCAAATACTGCAATATGGAGAGCTTATCCAGTACAGAAGCGACAAGACAAACTACGACTACTATAATGAGCTGCGAGAAACCGCATACAACCAGGATTTTAAGCAGCTGTTAAGAGTATATGAGTATGCATGGTATGGGCATTTACCTGTTGCGCCTACTACATAC
>DATNFP010000173.1:0-35928 GCA_035606335.1 Flavipsychrobacter sp.
GACGTGAGAATATATATTGATACTGCCATACTTTTCACTTTTCATGGCCGCAGATATAGTTACATTGATGCTAGCATGTATAACTGCAATGGCAGCGGCTGCCTGGAAACTTATCATTTTATAGCTGACTTTACTACTAAAAAGCTGTATCAGTTTGTAATGTTTGCAGAGCCGAGCCTGGCAACACCCTATTTTGGCGATGTGAACAATGACGGGCAGCTCGACTTTGTGGTGCCTGAGTATGTATCGGTAGGCGTAAGCGGATTGCCATATAGCGATACAACGGAGGAAATGGAGTTGAAGCCTTATACGCTGAACAAGAGTAGGCGCTTTGTACCTATAACTGACGAAAATAAACAGGAGTATTTTCTAATTGGGCAGTTTGACGGCGGGAATTTTACTCCACGAGATTTCCGGATCATTGCTGCAAGGTGGTGGGATTAATATTCATATAATCATTAAAGACTATGACAAGGATCTTCCCGCTTTTACTTTCAGTGAGATTCCCCGAATGCATTATGCATGAGATAAGCGATGTTTTTGCCGTATTCGTATTGATACCCTATATATTGTATTGGGTAATTCCCGGGAAAAAAAATTGCGTTCTGGGTGGTCTTCTTATTGGGCTTAATGCATTTTCATTGTTTCTGCATATTATTTCCCTTTCAATTTTTGTTGAATCCCATGAACGATTTATAGGAGATTGCTATATTTTTTCGTCGGACACAGACAGGTACAAAATATTCCTGCTTCTCCTTTTTCTGTTGCTGGTGTTACCTTGGTATTACCATAAGCAGAAAAAAAGATGGCATTAATTACTATGCATAAAACGCTCTGCCCGTGGCTTGTCGTATCACCTCTCCCAAAGCAAAGTAACCCAGATTACTGTATTTCCAGCCATGTTTCTTACCCAAACGTAAATTAATAGATGCAACCAATCTCCAACAATAAACCCAAAGCTTTTTCCTATAGAAGAGTTTCCATTGACCGTGCGATCAGGATATTAAAACGGAATGGCATTCAATCTGATGAAGAGCAAGCAAAAGTGATACTGGATTTTTTTTACCTGATTGCCAAAAGTATTTCAAAAAAAGAAATGCAACGAATTGGAATATAGGACCAAAAGGGAGAATCGAACACCGAAATCACTGATTTTAGAGTGTCTTGAGCATTTTAAGCTGCAAAAAAAAATTGAAACCCGAATTTCGAAGTAATTATTGAACAACCTTTTTATGTATCAGTATTGCCAGTAATCCACTCATAAACAAAGCATTAAATAAAACAAAAAGGGCGATGCTCGCAATTGAACATCTCCTTAAGCGGAGAGACAGGGATTCGAACCCTGGATACCCTTTGACAGATATACACACTTTCCAGGCGTGCCTCTTCAACCACTCGAGCATCTCTCCGTTTTGAATGGGTTGCAAATTTAATCAAACTAATCAGTTGGAGAAAATTTTTTCTGCGTTGCTGGTGGTGATGGTAGCGACCTCTGCCAGCGACATATTCTTTATTTCTGCTACTTTTTCAGCTATTAGCGGTATGTAGCTGCTTTCATTTCGCTTGCCACGATAGGGTACAGGTGAAAGATAAGGAGCATCGGTTTCTAAAACTATATGCTCCAGTGATATTTCTTTTACTATATCAGGTAGTGTGCTTTTCTTGTAAGTTATTACCCCTCCAATGCCTAGGTATAATCCTAAATTGGTTATTTGTTTTGCTTCATCAAGAGTGCCACTAAAACAATGAAAAATGCCTTTAAGAACGCCTTGCTGTTTCCGGCTTACTATATCTATACAATCAGCAGTAGATTCCCTGCTATGTATCACAATGGGTAAATTATATTGTAAGGCCCAGTCTATTTGTGTTTTGAATGCTTCAATCTGTTGTTCCTTAAATGTCAGGTCCCAGTAATAGTCAAGCCCAATCTCACCAACAGCATAGAATTTTCGCTGCGATAACCATTGTTCTACTATTTTTAATTCATCCAGGTAATTCTCCTTTATATAGGTAGGATGCAATCCCATCATCGGGAAGCAATGCTCCGGCCAGTGTTGTGCAATGCGTAGCATGTCGCTTATAGTGCTGCTGTCACAGTTAGGCATATACATCTTCGATACATTTGCATCTATTGCCCTGTATATCATTGCGTCTTCTTCAGCAGTAAACTGTTCGTCATATAAGTGGGTATGTGAGTCAATATACATGATCAGTATTTAGGTAAGGCTTTTATTTTCCATTTTTTCTGTTGGCAAAATTCCAGTACGCGAGGCAGTGCGTAACTCATACGCTCCCACGCTTTATCACTATCATGAAAAATAATAATGGAGCCGGGGTTTATATTTTTCAGCACATTCTGCAGGCATTTTTCAGGTGTTATGCTCCGGTCGAAATCTGCGCTTAATACATTCCACATATATATTTTCCATGCAGGATTGCTATGTGCCAATACTTTCGCCTGCGATCTTTTTATTTTCCCGTATGGTGGGCGAAAGCAATGACTATCTATATATTTGGATGCTTCATCAATGTTTGCTCTATATGTGGCATTATCATTTTTCCAGCCATTAAGATGGTTATGTGTATGATTGCCTATAGTGTGCCCTTTTTCAATAGTTTGTTTATAAACATCAGGATACAGCACTACATTTTTACCGATGCAAAAGAAAGTTGCTTTTGCATTGTATTTATCAAGCTGCTCCAAAATATAAGGTGTAGCTATAGGATGTGGCCCATCATCAAATGTGATGTAAACTGAAGGTTCAGTTTGTGCAGGCATACTCCATATAAGCTGTTTGGGAAATATTTTTTGAAGCCAATATGGTGTCTTTATCCAGTAGGTAACCATATTACAAACCAACGAAAAATTGGGCAGATATGAATTAAATTTTTACAATTGAGCTGGTTTGTATCCAGCCTGTGCGACCATCGGGTAGCTGCACTTCTGCCCAGCCGTTATTTTCCCCTTTCAGTTCTACTGTGGTGCCTTCGGGCACAAGGATTTGAGGCTTGCCCTGATGTTGGCTGTTCATAAGCGGGGTATCATTATCCATTACCACTGCACCCTCGCTACTTATTTTATTGTTGGAAGCAGCGAAAGCAAGTGTAAGAAATACTGCCCATGTTACTATGAGGATACCTATCAATTGCGGAGGGATAGAAGATAATCCTTTGCGCAGGCGCCTAACAAGTGAAAAACCCAAAACAGAAAGAAATGCTATCAGGCTAAGTATGGCCCACATAGTAGCTTTAGTGCCTTCTGTAAGAAAATGCCACCACTGCACGAAGAATATCTCGTTATTATTTTGAATACGATTGCTGACCCTGCTTTTGGCAAGAGATAGATTATCTTTTGCTTCTTTATATTCTGGATTTATGTGGAGTGCACGTTCATAGTTTAGTATGGCTGGCCCTATACGGTTAAGGCGATAGTAGGTATTGCCAAGATTGTAATAGACTTCAGCATTCCAGGGCTTTTGTGCTGCGATCTGCTCAAAATAATATGCCGCACTATCGTATTCTTTTTGCTGGTAGAATTGATCGCCTTTTTGCCATAATACATTATATGGCTCAGCAGCAAAGCAACGCAATGTGGCAAGCAATATAAAAATTACTATGATCGATCCTTTTTTCATTATTTAAATTATTTCTTCAAGTTCGCTGATTACGTTTACTGCGTCTTTGTAGGCTTGATTCATTTGTTTTGTGCCGCCTACATTAGCATATAGGGCAGTTTCGCATTCAGAAACCACGTATTCAATTTTTTGTTGCAGGTCTGCAGGCACCTTACTATGATTTAATGCTTCAAGCGCGCTCTCACGTGAAAGAGACGAAAGAGGGATATTGAGTTTGTCACTCAGATATAACCAAATGGCTTTGGATATTTCTACATAAAATGGCTTTTGCAGATTTTGCTTTAATAGTTTTTGGGCAGTTATCAGGCGTTGCAATGCTATTTTGTTGGCACGTCTTCTCTTTAGTGATATATAATCTTTCGATAATTCTTCTTCTCTTCTTTTCCAGAATATGACCCCGATAAAGGCAAAAAATGGAATGCCGTACATAGACCAGTAAACTGGCGAAAATAATAATGGTTTATTATTCAATGAAAGCTTATTCAATGGCTTTGTAGAGATGTTGTGTATATCTGCCAGAGCAGTATTATTTGAAACGGAAATAACATTAGGATTATAATGCTTACCAGCCTTTACATGCATCATTATGGGCTGCGTTTGCAATGATACATACGATCCGCTTTGTGGATTGAAATAAGAAAACGCAACTGGTGGTATCGTATAGTCGCCGGGTGTATGTGGTGTTATTGAATAGGTGATGATCTTGGAGCCGCTTATGGTTGTTGTACGTCCTGTTACAGTATCTATCACTTGCGGGTCGAAGGTTTCAAGACCATTGGGTAGGTTAAGCTTAGGGGTTTCTATTAATTTAAGATTGCCGCTTCCTTTTATTGTTATCGTGAAGTTGGCAGCATCGTCGGTGGTGAGATTTTCTTTATCTATTTTGCTTGCAATGGTAAAATTGCCGACAGCACCACCAAAGTTGGCAGGCTTATTTGCTTCAGGTAATGGCGTTACTGTAATTTTTACCGGGGTGCTTTTTAAGTGTACTGGTATGTCTTTATATGCAACTGAATTGAAAAATGAGTTGTTGAAAAACGGATCGTTCATCATCAGGCTTCCAAAGTTTTTCATGAAGGGATCGTTGCCGAACATATCACCAAATGGATTTTGGCGTGTTTGCACAATAATACGTGCCACACCCTGGGCTTCGGCAGGATCCAGTTCCAATGTTCCTGTTTGCTGGGGGAACAGTGCGGATTTTTTCAAAAGAAATACCTGGTATTTTTGGCCATTTACGATTTCCTCGACAGGTTTTAAATTCCCTTTAGGCAATTCAAAATCCTGGGTCCAGAAGCCATTTAGAGAGGGGAGCTTGGATATGCCCACCTGCATCGGGATACGTGAGTATAATTTGTAACTGGCAGTAATTTGTTCGCCCACATGCACCTTGCTTTTATCTACCTCTACTTTTATGAATAGGTTTTTATTGAGATCTTTTTCATCAGTTATTTCTGCCTGCAATTGTTTTTGTTGCTGTTTCATTTGCCTTTGTCTCTGCTGCATCATTTGCTGGCGTTGTTGCATCATTGCCGCAAAAGGATCAGGGCCATTGCCAAATGGATCGTCTCCGAAAGGAGATTGCTGTGGCCGTTGTCTGGCGGCAATGCTTCCGGGCACTACCTGTATCTGTATGGGATTTGATTTGTAAGTATGCCCTGCATTATCTTTTGCTATAAGTGTAGGGGCTGCCAATGCTCCGGTATGTTTAGGGCGCAGAACGTATGTCCAGGAGATATTAGATGTTTGCTGCACATTATTGCCCTGAATCATGATATTGCTCGAAGATGACTGAAAAGGCCCTGCAGCTACCACAAAATCATTCATCCCTTCGGGGCTCATCTGCTGTATATTCTTTGCATCCTGCAAGGTATAAGTAACTTGCAGCTGATCTTGCAATCCAATCTTGTTGGCATTTGCAGATGCAGTGAAAACTACGTTTTGTGCTACACCATAATTACAACCTGTCAGCACTAGCACGCATATAATGCAATACCGATAAATATGTTTTATGCGTTCCATTTTGGTGACTACAAAATTAATTCTGAACTCCCCTTTTTGGTAAGATTATACGGTTAAAGCTACGTTAAAAAGATTTTCTATAAGTCACCCTTTATAGGTCTCATCACGATAGTTTCCACATCGGCAGTGGCCGATAAAGTATAAGATGCCCATAACATATTTGCCACATCTTTTGTTTCCATCATTCGCTCTGCACCAAAGCCGCTTCCTGCCCATGAATCACTATAAGTAGCACCGGGACAAAGTGCAGTAACTTTTATGTTAAAGGATTTTAACTCCTCTCTCAGGTTTTCGGAGAAGCCCAATAAAGCATATTTAGTGATACCATAAGACCCACCGCTAGGGTATGCCTTCAAACTGGCAACAGAACACATATTAAAAATATGACCGCTTTGTTGTGCTTTCATGATGGGTAATATCTGCCTGCTTAAATGATAAGCGCTGAACATATTCAGAGACATCAATCTTTCAAAATGCCCTTCCGGTTCATCAGCAATGTGGCCGGGTAAAAATATACCGGCGTTATTAACCAGGACATCGATAGCAGGATACACGGATAGCACACTGTCTGCGAATGCTATTACCTGTTCTTTTATGCTCAGGTCAGCAGGTTGTGCAATGATGGAGGCCGTGGGATATTTTTCATTCCACTGTTGCTCTAATAGTTCAAGGTCACTTTTATTCCTTGAGCAAATAGCAACTGAAAATCCTTCTGATAAGAGTTTTTCTGCAATAGCCTTTCCTATTCCTTTGGTAGCTCCCGTGATGATTGCGTACGGCATTTTGTTTTATTTTACGAAAAATACTGCTTTACAAAGAAAATGAATTCACAATTAAATAATGCTAATTTAAAAACGGTTTTGAACTGGAGCTCGGGAAAAGATGCTGCCATGGCATTCTATACATTGCAACGGAATAATTCTTATAAAGTTACCCACCTTCTTACGACGGTAAATAATGAGCATAATAGGGTTGTAATGCACGGTATCAGAGAGTCTTTATTGGATGAGCAGGCGAAAAGGATGCAACTGCCACTGATAAAGGTAAAGCTCCCGGCCGCGCCCGATGATGAACAATATAGGGCAGCGATGGAACAGACATTTGTGCAGTTGAAGAAAGAGGGTATTGTGGCCTCCGCCTTCGGAGATATTTTCCTGGAGGATTTAAAGACATACAGAGAAGAGCAATTAGCAAGAGTAGGTATAAAAGGTATATTCCCACTATGGGAAAAAAATACAAGAGAGCTTGTCCGTGAAGTGCAGAGAGCGGGAATAGAGGCAATGATAGTTTGTGTGAATGAAAAGTTTTTAGGGAAAGAATTTTTGGGCAGAAAAATAGATGAAATGCTACTAAAAGATTTGCCTCCAAATGTAGACCCTTGCGGAGAAAATGGAGAGTTCCACACATTTGTTTATAATGCTCCCTTTTTTACAGCCCCCGTTCCCATAATCAAAGGCGAAATTGTATATAAAGCATACACTCCGGCAGTAAACGACCCTGATAAATGGAATACAGGTTTTTACTTTTTGGATCTGCTATTAGATTAAAAGGAAGCAATTCGCTTCCTTTTAATCTAATCAAATTTTACCCATGCTATTCGCGCTTGTTTATCCCGCCCATCACGTTCTACAATTATTGTGGCATAGGTGTTTGTATTTTGAAGATAGTCCGAAGAGGCTATATAGCTGAATTTGGATTTCCTATCGCTTTCGGGTTCGCCAAACAAGTAATGTTTGGTCATTTGTCCGTTATTCAATACATAATAAATAGTATTGGCGTCACTAATAGTGGTTACGGTTTTTCTTTTTTTCTTTTCGTCTTTATCAAAATTATCAGGGTAATCATTGAAGATGATATAACGGTTGGAATTTGTATTTACATAGTCGAATGAAAGGAACGGATTATTATTTAATTGCATTGCTGGTGTACGTTGATAATACCAATAGCCATTATCCTTTTCCGATAAATATAAGTTAGGAATATAACCGTTTGCCTGTTGCGATTTCAAAATGCCATAGCCATAAAGTTCCTTTTCATTTGCATCCAGTTCTGATATGCCAATATTGGAAAGAAGTGTTTTTTCGGACATTATAGTACCGGTCCTGCTATCCACAATAGTCTTTGTTTCTGATTCTTCGCTTAAAATGGTAGTGGTATTGTCCTTATTGATAACCATAGTTTGAGGTATTCCATTAAAACCATCATCCTGATCCAGGTTAGCTTTCATATATTCTGAAACTTTTTCTCCAGCTAAAGGTTGTGAACTTGTAACAGACAAAGTCATTGGGTCTATATCTGTAATAAGTGGCAAGAAAGTGCTTGTCGATTTGTGGCTGAAGAATTTACTTTTGGTTGTGAGGTAAGTTAAGGTAAGCAGTTGCAGCACTTGTCTGCCTGGGTTATAAGTCATGGTAGCCGTGGTGTTTTTAAAGTCTTCGGTATTATCCAGTATCTTTTGCTTGAACACATTCACATCGGCAGATAACTTTGAAATTATTACACGGGAATCATCTCCTCCGGATGCCTGTGTATTGAATCCATAAACAGCAAGAAAAATATTTCTATCGCCTTCCACGGTCATAGCAATAAAGCGTAAGTATTTATATTGTCCGTCCGGTGCGTCGTAATAAGCAGAGTTTATTAGCTTATGTTCCCCATTATAATGTTCCACCTTAATTCTTTCGCCGCTTTCATGTGCAAAGCCATTAAAGTAAACCACTCCATAGCAATCCGTCCTCGGATCTTTCTCTATGAAAAAATCACTTTCACTCACATGTCCTAATGCCATAGCATATCCTGCAAAAGCTCCATACCGCTGTATGGTACCCATTAGCTTTTCTTCTACTAATTTGCCATTGTCGGGGTTAAGGCGTAAGCGGAACAGGGTAGGGGTCCTGTTCAGCAACTGATGAAGAAAAATTACAGGCTCACCATTTATTTCATACAGGCCTTCAATTTTTGACTCCTTCATTTTACCAGGTTCCCAAAGATTGCTCGTTAAAGTATTAGAGGCTATCTGTTTTCTGTTTTTGTCATATACCGTTACTTCTATGCCATCTTTTTTAGTGAAGTGGAAGTAAAAAGTATTGCCATTTTTTAGTTGCAGCAATTTGTTCCAGTTGCCTTCCTCAGGTTCGTCAAAGGGCTCGCTCATTTCTATATGGGGTGTTTGAGCTTTTGTAAAATGCGCACACATCATTAGGGCAAAAAGGACAAAAAGGGTCTTTTTCATAAATCGCTTTTAGAGCCGCCAAAATATAACAGAATATTGATAATCAAGCAGTAAAGACATTTTTTTTCTTTTAACAATTGGGGCAATCTTTCTGTTTAATACCTTTGCGACGTTAAATCAGTACGCTTACTGCTTAAGTAAACTATCAAAAAATCTTAAAACATTATGGATTTCCGCATTGAAAAGGATACTATGGGTGAAGTGAAAGTTCCCATAGATGCCTATTATGGTGCCCAGACAGAACGCTCTGTTGAAAACTTTAAAATAGCACAAGACATCAACAAAATGCCCAAAGAAATAATCAGGGCATTTGCTTACCTGAAAAAAGCTGCGGCATTAACCAATTATGACCTCGGTGTATTGTCCAAAGAAAAGACCGATTATATAAGTAAAGTATGTGACGAGATACTGGAAGGCAAATTGGATAAAGAGTTTCCACTGGTAGTTTGGCAAACCGGCTCTGGCACACAATCAAACATGAATGTGAACGAGGTAATTGCTTACAGGGCACATGTATTGCATGGCGGCAAGCTTACAGATAAAGAGAAAATCATTCATCCAAACGATGATGTAAATAAATCGCAATCTTCAAACGATACTTTCCCTACAGCAATGCACATTGCTGCGTATAAAATGCTGGTAGATGTAACTATGCCTGGCATCGAGAAACTGAAAAATACGTTGGTTGAAAAATCAAAAGAATATATGCATGTGGTGAAGATAGGCCGTACGCATTTTATGGACGCCACACCACTTACATTAGGCCAGGAGATAAGTGGGTATGCTTCTCAGTTAGAGCATGGATTGCGTGCTATCAAAAACACTTTAGCACACTTAAGTGAATTAGCTTTAGGCGGCACTGCTGTTGGCACAGGTATCAATGCACCCAAAGGATATGCGGAGAAAGTAGCGAAGAAGATAGCAGAGTTAACAGGATTGCCCTTTATAACAGCAGAAAACAAATTCGAAAGTCTTGCTGCTCATGATGCGATAGTGGAAGCTCATGGTGCTTTAAAAACGGTAGCAGTAAGCCTGATGAAAATAGCCAACGATATTCGTATGCTTAGTTCTGGTCCGCGTAGTGGCATCGGTGAAATTCGTATACCTGATAATGAACCTGGTTCTTCTATTATGCCCGGCAAGGTAAATCCTACACAGTGCGAAGCGCTCACTATGATAGCGGCACAGGTAATGGGTAATGATGTGGCAATAAATGTAGGTGGCGCTACCGGCCATTTTGAGCTGAATGTGTTCAAGCCAATGATGATCTACAATTTCCTGCATAGTGCAAGATTAATAGGTGATGGATGCGTATCATTTAATGACAAATGCGCCGAGGGCATAGAACCAATTGAGAAGAATATAAGGGAACATGTAAATAATTCTCTAATGTTAGTAACGGCGCTCAATACAAAGATTGGTTATTACAAAGCAGCGGAAATAGCACAAACAGCGCACAAGCAAGATAAAACATTAAAGCAGGTGGCCGTAGAGCTTGGCTATGTGACTCCGGAACAATTTGACGAATGGGTAAAACCTGAAGATATGGTTGGCGAGATCAAATAATAAGAGTTTTAATTTTTGCAAAATAGACTGCCTACTAGGCAGTCTATTTTTATATGCGACTATTTGATTTATAAAATTATTTATCGAAATTTATATATAATCCTCGCCCTTATGAAGAAATTCATTTTATTATCTATTGCTTTTTCTTTTGTTCTCACATCTGCAATGGGGAAAGCAAATAGTCTTACGACGGTCCCGTCCAAAGTTCTGGATTACTACCAGAAAATAAACCTTGCCGAACTTGCTATTTGCGATAGCAATTTTGCAGAGGCAAATAAATATTATGCGGATGCCTTTACTATAAACCATGATAAGGCTTTCTATAGAGATTTGAGAAATGCTTTTTATGCGGCTATGGATAGCCATGAGTACGCATTAGCTGAAAAATATATCTCTCAATTATTATACCGAGGCTTAGACTCTGAAAATATATCGGGTATCAGAAAAAGCTACAGCGGCAAGCAACTGCAGAGAGTAAATGCAATTATATCAAAATATCCAAACAATATTATTAAGCTACAAAAAGATCCGCTGGTAAAAGAATTAAAGCAATTGGTTAAGCTGGATCAGGATGTGCGATTTTATTTTATGAACAAGGGATTTGATGATTATATGGTCGATTCGGTTTTTATAGTGGATGACGATGACGCACAAAAGTTACGGAAGATATTCAAAGAAAAAGGGGTTCCCAATGAGGCAGTATATACGGAATCCCGTTGCGAAATAATAATATGGCATAATACTGGAGCAATTGCAGGTGGCATGCCCTCTCATATTTTCGATACTATGCTGTACAGGGCAGTTCTAACATTTGATTTTGACGCACGTGATTTTGTCTTTATTGCTGGCGCATCACCGTTATCGTCTTCTTTCAAATACAACGATGTTATATTGCGTTTCCCATTGGATTTATGGGGTTATTGTTATCGAAGAAAGATATTATACCCTGAATATTATAATGATACGTCGGAGGAGAGAATAAATAAAGAGCGAGCCAAAATTGGATTAGAATCATTGAATGATTGCAGGAAAAAAATTGAATCAGTCAACGAAGGCTTGGATACTAATTCTGTGTTGCACAAATATAGCTTAATGTCGATAAGAAAAATAATAGATGGGGACAGTGAGGCGGGCTTAAAGCATTGGCTAATAACAAGTGGCAAAGACGCGCATCCCAAACAGCCTTATGGTTCATCCGGTATACCTATTCCTACTGTTCGAAGTATAAACCTACTCACTATTGATTCAATAAAATATTACGATGTAATAGGGGTCTATAAAAACTTTCTTAAAGAATATAATCAGGGGCAGATATACTTTTCAAATTGGGAAAATAAACCGCCTTCATTATGCTGGAATTGCCATGCACAAGTAATAGAAAATCCACATGATGATTTAACTACCGATACTGGAAGATATAATAAAGCACATTTTGTTCCAGGCTATCAAATGTTTGTTGATTATGGATGGTCTGGCTATTTTAAAATTGATAATATACAGTTGCTGTTTGCTCCTGATAGCTTATTAATTAGCTTTATAGCAAACGTGAATACTTTATTTTATAAAGCAACAATACGTTATCTGGGCCCTCCATCATCAATTAGCTCAAATCACAAAACCGTACCCTGGCCCAGTGATAAAAGATACAACATTACTCTTAGCACAAAGAAATATATCTGGCGGAAGGATAATTATAAAACAGAAATTACCATCGCGGATGAATTGAATAGTAAGGGAAAGAAAATTACTACAGCTACTTATCAAATAACAGATGTAGTAAAATATGGCGCTTATTTGGATAAAGTGGAGGCTCAAAAACAGAAATTAGATAGTAAATATGCCACTAAAGATCCCAATTTGCATATAAACTAACCTTATGCGAAAGAATCAAGAACCCCCAAAATAAGGGTCATTGCCTTTAAATCAGTTTTTTGTTTGCCTGGTATCTAAGTATGGCTTTGATTATGTATTCTTTGCCTGATCTGGTTAAGACCACACATACTGCTTCTTATTCAGTAGCATTGCCTCTCCGGATATCGTTTGTTCACCTGTTTTTGTATCGTAAACAGCGCAATCGTAAAGTATCCTGTTCTTTTCAGGAAATACTTCTTTTATCTTTATTACTGCCTCATATTCAGTATCTACAAACATCGGCTTTAGCCATTTTATGTTCTGGCTCATATACACATTGCCATCTGGGTGCCACAGTGCACCAAATATTTTAGTGAATACACTTGCCCCTAAAAAACCATGAATAATATTGCGGCCAAACATGCTCTCTTTTCCAGCTTGTGCATCTATGTGCAGGGGATTGGTATCGCCGCTTACCCTTGCATAAGTATCAACATCGTCCTGTGTATAGCTGTATTTGTGACGGAATTCATCTCCGATCTGTAGCATAAAGTGAATTTTGCGGCAAAGTAATAGGATTTTATCTTATTTAAAACCATATAAATGTATGATGTATAGAAAGTTTTGTTTAAATGAGTAGGCTTATGAAGTCGCAAAACAAGCAATTAATAAGGATATGCGCACCAATTAAATAATTGTTACATCAGCGATAAATGAAAGAATTTTACATTTTTTTAATAAATGGGGCGTACCTTTGCGCCGCAGAAAGGAAAATAAGTGCGTTAGAACGGATACATTCTTAGCAATTTTGAACTGCTTCAGGCAGTGAAACCCTTTCACACAACTCATTAATTAATAATTTTTTACATAATAAAAAACTAAACAAATGGCTAGCCAAGACAATCAAAACTTCGTTGACAACGTGGTTGATGCCCAGAAAAAAGCAATTGACACGGTAGTGGAAAATACTACAAAACTTACCGGCGGTAATGCTTTGGTCAATGAAACTATGCAAAAAGGAAGCGAATGGTACAAAAACTGGTTGGATAGTCAAAAGGACTTTTTTACCCAAACCACTACACAGGCAACAAGTGCTACTGAAAATGCTAAGGACAATGTTTCAAAGATGAATGAGTTTTATCAGAATTGGTTCAACTCTCAAATGAACTGGACAAAACAGATATGGGAAATGAACTCAAATTGGATGAAGAACGCTACAAATCAAATGGCTTCTGCCGCCACAGTAGATGCAAATCCAATGGCTCAATGGAACAACAATGTAAATAACTGGATGACCAACTGGAATAATTGGACTACTGGTATGGCTAACAATGCTAGCTGGATGAACAATATGAGTCAGTGGCAGGGCGCAAATCCATTCAATATGGATAGCTGGAAAAGTTCGGGCGAAAATTGGAATAAAATGTTCAATGAATACTACCAGATAATCAATAATAATTTTGCTGAATGGCAAAAGAATTTCCAGAATGGTACAGTGCAGGATGCTTACCGCAATATGGTAAATGTTGCTGATGGCATGACACGCTTCTATGAAATGTGGATGCCTATGTGGAAGTCTATCCAGGAAAAAACATTCAATGCAGATGTGTACAAACAATTTATGAATCCTGAATTGTACAAGGATCTCATGGATAAATATTTTGGGTTCATGCCTGAAAATGCACGCAAATATTTCCAGGAATATACAAACGCTGCAAATAATGGTATGAAACAGTTTGGCGAGTTGTCTATGAGCAACTACAAACAATTCCGTGATCTGATGGGTACTACAATGCCCTGGTTGAATACAACACAAGGTTTTGAAGGTATGCTGAATAGCTACAATACCTGGTCCGGAATGATGAATAGCGCTGCAGCTCCGTTCACCAAAATGATGACTCCTAATCAGTACACTAAAACAATGATGGAATGGAATGATATTTCAAACCGTATGATGGTGTACAACATCAAAAATGCAGAGTTGCAATACCTCATCTATGCGCAGGGTGCTAAAGTAATGGATCAGCTTGCTGAAAATACGATCAGCAAGATCCAGAGCGGACAGGAAATAAACAGCCTCATGTCTCTTTACCAGGAATGGTTAAATATTGGTGATAAGAATTACGTTGCCTTATTCGAAAGTGATGAATACAGCAAGTTGATGGCTGAAGTAAGCGCAATGCAGTTGAAATTGCGTAAGGATGTTGAGCATCAGATGGAAAAAATGATGGTTGGTATTCCTGTTGCAACACGCAGCGAAATGGACGAACTGTACAAAACAATCTATGAATTGAAAAAACAAGTTCGTGAGCTGGAAAGATCTTTAGAAGGTAACAACACTGAAGATAGTGTAGAAGAAAAAAATGAAGAAGAAAAAGTAACTCGTCGCGCAAGTAAGAAAAACTAAAACACAATCAAATATTACAGAAAAGACCGGCAACGCCGGTCTTTTTCTTTTATAAAACCATTTGCGCTTTTAGCATCCTATAGTTACCATGGATATCCTTTTTTACTGTTACATGATTATATCCTAGCTCCTTAAACAATTGTTCAGTTTGCAGCGCATGATCGGTATGTAATTCACAATAAATGCTGCCATCTTTTTTCAAATGCTCCTTGCCAAAAGCTGCAATGGCTCTATAAAACAACAATGGGTCATCATTGGGTACAAATAAAGCAATATGAGGCTCAAAGTCCTTTACGTTTGTATGTATTTGGTCTTTTTCATTTGCAGGTATATAAGGAGGGTTAGAAACTATGATGTCGTGTATTCCAAGCTTTTCCCATTTTTCATTATCCAGAAAGTCAAGTTGCAGAAATGAAAGTGATGTATTCAGATCATCAGCGTTTTCTTTTGCAACGGATATTGCATCGCTGCTTACATCGCAGGCAGTTATATTAGTATAACTAAGCGCTAATTTTAAGGAAATAGGAATACATCCGCTTCCAGTTCCAATATCAAGAATGGAAAGGTTTTGATCTTTATTATCATCAATTATCCATTGCACCAGTTCCTCTGTCTCTGGTCTTGGTATTAAAACATGTTCATTTACTTTATAGCTCCTACCCATAAACCACGCCTTTCCCATAACATATTGCAGCGGCTTTCCTATTAATAGATCAGCTTTAATGTTTTCAAATAATTGCTGTTGCCCTACCGTAAAGGATTTATCTTTTTCTATTATGCGTTGCAGCTTGTCCAGGCCTGTGATGTGTTGCAGTGCTTCATGTGCAATAGCCCCGGACTCTTGTTCATCGTACAATGATTTTAATTTATTCAATAACTCATAAAATGCCTGGCTATACGAAAGCATGATTTTACAGAAAGGTTTAGCGCAAAACTAAACTATAAGCCTGCATATTCCTTTGGGGAGATTAAAACGTATTATTTACTTTCGCTACAGATATGTATACCAGTGACGAGAAATATATGAAACGTGGCCTGGAATTGGCACAGCATGCCAAAGGGCATACTTCTCCCAATCCTATGGTAGGGGCAATATTGGTGTATAATGATCATGTTATTGGGGAAGGGTGGCATAAACAATACGGTGAGCCTCACGCCGAGGTTAATTGCCTGAACAGTGTTTTAGAGGAGGATAAACATCTTATATCTGAAAGCACTATGTATGTAAATCTGGAACCTTGTGCTCATTATGGCAAAACCCCGCCATGTGCTAATCGCCTGGTTGAGGAAAAAGTAAAAAAAGTTGTGATAGCTAATAAAGACCCGTTTGAAAAAGTTGGCGGCAGAGGAATCAAGATTTTACAGGAAGGTGGAGTAGAAGTGGTAACAGGAATATTAGAAAAACAAGGTCGCTGGGTAAACAGGCGTTTTTTTTGCTTCCATGAGCAAAAGCGTCCTTATATCATACTCAAATGGGCACAAACACAGGAAGGTTACTTTGCCCCTCTGGATAAAACCCGTTTTCAGATCAGCAACAGGCATAGTCAAAGCCTTGTACATAAATGGCGGACAGAAGAAGCAGCAATAATGGTGGGATATAATACAGCCCTGCATGATGATCCACAACTTACATCCCGTTTATGGCAAGGAAAACAACCTTTGCGAATGGTGGTAGACAGATATTTAAAACTGCCCGGATCACTTCATTTATTCGACGGTCAGGTACCGACATGGGTGTTTAATGAATTGAAGCATAAAGAAGAGCAGAATGTAAACTATAAGCAGGTAGTTTTTGATGGTTCATTCCTGATGCAAATTGCTGAATATCTCCATGAGGCAAAGATACTTTCAGTAATTATAGAAGGAGGTGCAGCTTTGCTAAATAATTTTATCGATAAAGATTTATGGGATGAAGCAAGAGTATTTATCGGACAACCTTCTTTATTAGCAGGCATTTCGGCTCCTGTTTTAAGAAATGCTGAAAAAGCATTTCAATCGGATGTTGATTGTGATGAATTGCATGTATATACTAATCATTCTAATCCTTATGCCTATGCTCAGGGCATGGAGTTATAAATAAGTCTGCAGGATGCTCTATTTGATCGTTACAATTTTATTGAACACAATTATCTCCGCGATATTCAAGATATTTCCTAAATACAATATTGACAATTTGCAGGCCATCGTTGCCAACTACTTTGCATGTGTGGTTATCGGTAGTTTGTTTATGGGTCACTTTCCTATAGATCATATAAGCATTACCCAGGCGTGGTTTCCGTGGTCACTATTGATGGGAGTAGGATTTATTTCCGTGTTTAATATGTTTGCTTATTGCACAAAGGTAGATGGTATTACCACCAGCACTATTGCTAACAAATTATCATTGGTAATACCTGTTATCTTCTCAATTTTTTTGTATAGTGAGCATGCGGGAGCAATAAAGATCGCAGGTATCCTGCTTGCTTTTCCTGCTGTTTATCTCACAAGCAGAGTAAAAGGCACTGACAACAAAGCGCAAAGCCTGCTTTGGCCAACGTTACTTTTTATAGGCAGTGGGTTGCTTGATACGTTAACAAAATATTCCGAACATAACTTTCTGCCCACTCAGGATGTGCAGGCAACTTTTACAGTACATGTTTTTGCATCTGCTGCCCTTATCGGGGTAATTGTTGTTACCACTCTTGTTGCTACAAATAGAATTAAATTGCATTGGCGCAATATAATAGCGGGTATCTGTCTTGCGATCCCCAATTTCTTCTCCATATACTATTTTATAAGGATGCTAAATAGCGATTTCTTACAAAGTTCGGCTGCGATACCTGTAAATAACATAGGCATTCTTGTGGCTTCATCGCTTATGGCTATTTTCTTTTTCAGGGAAAAGGTTACATCATATAGAGTTATAGGCTTGTTGTTATCTGTAGTTTCTATTCTATTGATCGCATTTGCAGATATACATGGAAGAGGATTATAAATATAAAACATTAGCATCCGCCACTACTGCGGAGTATAAAGACCGTGGCAGTAGGTTTCTTGCTTATTCGTACCCCATATTCACTGTAAAAGAAGTGAAAGAAAAATTGCAGGAATTAAAGAAAGAGCATCCCAGGGCGGCACACTACTGCTTTGCATATCGTCTGGGTAACGATGGAACACAATTTAGAGCAAATGATGATGGTGAGCCTTCGGGCACAGCCGGTAAACCAATTTTAGGACAAATAGATAGCGCGGGTTTAACAAATGTATTAGTAGTGGTTGTTCGTTATTTTGGCGGTACTTTATTGGGCGTACCGGGCTTAATAAACGCATATAAAACTGTATCAGCACAGGCATTGCAGGCAGTTGCAGTAATCGAGAAATGGATAGAAGATAAATTTGAGATCACATTCGATTATCCCGTAATGAGTGAGGTGTTGTATTTGCTCAAACAAAGCGAAGCGACAATTTATCAGCAGGATCTACAGTTGTTTTGTAACATAAAAGCAGGCATTCCGCACAAACATGCCAAAGAATATCTGGAAAGACTTTCCGAAATTCGTGGTGTAAAAATCACTCCTCTCAAGGATGAAGTTTAAGGAGAACAGAATTTGCAGGCGACAGAAAAAAATAAGCAATTAATAAAACAGGAAGCATCCAGGTTGGGTTTTGATGCCTGTGGTATTGCCATGGCCACACATCTCGATGATGATGCGCGCCGCCTGGAAAGTTGGCTTAATAAAGGTCTCCAGGGTACTATGTCTTACATGGAACGATATTTTGATCTGCGTATCGATCCAAGAAATCTTGTACCGGGAGCTAAGTCTGTAATAACGCTATTGCTTAATTATTATCCTGGAAAACAGCAGCAACCCGGTGCTCCCAAAATAGCAAAATACGCATGGGGCATAGATTATCATTTTGTAATAAAAGACAAACTACAGGAGTTGTTATTTTTTATTAAAACAAATATTGGCGAAGTAAATGGTCGGGGCTTTGTTGATAGCGCACCTGTGTTGGAACGTACCTGGGCGGTGCGAAGTGGTCTTGGTTGGGTAGGGAAAAACGGCAATGTCCTTACACGCCATTCCGGTTCATTCTTCTTTATTGCCACATTAATTACAGACCTTGAGTTGGCGCCAGATGCGCCTTTTGCAACAGATTATTGTGGCACATGCACCCGTTGTATAGATGCATGTCCCACTGAGGCTATTATTTCGCCTACCGAAATAAACGCTAATAAATGTATCTCTTATCTTACCATAGAGCTAAAAGAGGCTATGATCCCATCCGAATTGAATAGTAAGATGGACAACTGGATGTTTGGTTGCGATGTTTGCCAGGATGTATGTCCATGGAATCGTTTTTCAAAACCGAATAATAAAGATGCCTTTATCCCGATACCTGAAATACTAAACCTTTCTTTACAGGAATGGGAAATGATGACAGAAGAAACTTTTCGCAAAATATTTAAAAACTCTCCGCTAAAAAGATCTAAGTGGCAGGGAATACAAAGAAATATAAGGGCAATTAAAAAAGATTAGGCCTGTGTATTGTTCTTGCCGGTGAGCATAGGAACAAATACAAAATCGCCCATTTCTTCTTCCGTTACTTTTCCTTCTTTATCTTTTGTGATCCGAAGCATTTTTTGTCCGCCTTCTTCTCCCACGGGTATTATCATAATGCCGCCGGGTTTTAATTGTTCAACAAGCTTTGGTGGAACAAGTGGGGCAGCAGCGGTCACAATTACTTTATCAAAGGGGGCGAAAGATGGTAATCCTTCATACCCGTCACCAAAAAAGCGCTTTATATTGGGATAATTTTTTAGGAAAAAAAACTGGCTGACAAAATCATACAATGCCTTTTGGCGCTCTATGGTAAAGACCATTGCACCTAACTCTGCAAGCACACACGCCTGGTAAGCGCTGCCGGTCCCTATCTCTAATATTTTATCAAACTTTTTTACTTCAAGCAACTGTGTTTGGTACGCAACAGTATATGGTTGAGAAATAGTTTGCCCAGCTGAGATTGGGAAAGCCCTGTCTTCATAGGATTGGCGCTCAAATGCAGGATCGAGAAAAAAATGGCGGGGAATAGTTCCTATGGCTGCAAGCACTCGCTCATCTTTTATTCCTTTTTCACGTAGTGCCTGAATCAATTGTTTCCTTAATCCTTTATGCAAATAATTATCGTCTTTCGGCTTGCTGTGCAGCATATAGCAAAGGTAAGGCAGCGGATGTAAATAAAAGTTAGAAAATAAAATGAAATAATTACTTGAAATTGAATACAAGACCCACGCCTGCACCATTAGGGAAAGCCACAGGCTGCATTCTCATAGAAATATCTCTTGATACGTCAAAATCGTGCAGATATGCAAATGTAACGGCATCGAGTACCTGTGCAATATAGCCGATGCCTGCGATCAATACTGTCAAATCCAGCCATTGCTGATACTGATTCTGTAATGTATTAAGATTGTCTTTTGTATAGATATTGGTATACTTGTCTATTACATAAGGGTTACTGATACGTGCTATATAAGCAGCATGATAGTCCTGATAATTATGCAAATTGTTTTCAAAGAAATATCCTGCCACAGCTATCCCTGCATACACAAGCGGCACCTTCCAATACTGTCTGTTATAAAGCTGTCCCATTCCCGGCAAAATAGCTGAATACATGCCGGCTTTTTTAGGGTTTGGTTGAAAATGTCCTTTAGTAGTCGTTGCCCCAACAGTATCGTTAGTTACCATGTTTGCTTTTCTCTGTGCAGACAATGAATCTATTTTCGCATTACTCGAAGCATTTGTAGTGCTATCAGGAAATATATGTTTCATTGAAGTGTCAGGAACTGCCTGCGCTATTCCTTGCAAAGAAAAAAAGATTATGCTTACAGTAAGCAGCAAAAAGAAAAAGGAGTATGGGGTCTTGCCAGTCAAAGTATGTGCTCTAAAATAATTCCAAATTTACTTGAAACACCGAACATTTATCCATTTGCTATAAAGAAAAGTCCTGCCATTGAGCAGGACTTTATATTAGTATTTGCTTTATTCTTTTAATAGGCCACTTTGCCTGAATTAACATTCATACTCTGCTTAGTCATATCGTCCACAATATTTACTGTTTCAGATATATATATGTCTTTCTTGAGATTCGTTAGCCATTCCTTATTTTTTGCTATGGAAGTGCTGTCCAGGTCAATAGTTTTCATGTCTTCTTTAGGATTAGTAAATTCAAGAGGCGTTGTTTTCTTTTGCAATTCCTCCAGCTTTTTATTGGTGGCATTTGCATCATCCAATTGTTTCTCATAAGTGTTCAGATTCAATGAATAGTTATTGTCTTCTTCCATTTTTTTCAGGCGTTGAGCGCTTTCTGTCACAAGCTGGAATGTGGGGTTTGGTGCTACTCTGCTATTGCTTAATCCCGCAAGTTCGGCTACATTAACCGGGTTACTTACAGGTTTGTAATTAGCGGGAGCTATTTCATCCCATTTCAGTGCAGCCTTGTCATGGCGTTCGCCTTCATCTACATATTGATATGCATCAGGAAGGTAAATGTCTGGTGTTACACCTTTTAGCTGTGTTGAGCCGCCATTGATACGATAGAATTTTTGCACAGTTATTTTCAAAGCTCCGAGGGAATTTGCAGCAGTTGTACTTCCATCTCCTGACGAAGCCGTAGAGCCTGATTGCATGCGCATACGTGTAATTGGGTCTACAAATTCATCCAACGGTATTACTTTTTGTACAGTGCCCTTACCATAAGTAGTTGTTCCTACTATCACAGCTCGCTTATAGTCCTGCAAAGCCGCAGCCATAATTTCAGAGGCGGATGCGCTGTTTTGGTTTACCATTACAGCCATAGGGCCATCATACAATTCCGACTTGTCATCACGCAGCGTCATTGGTGCTGCATCACTGCTTTTCACTTGCACAACTGGGCCGGGCCCTACAAATATGCCTGCCATATCAACCACATCGCTAAGTGAGCCACCACCATTGTTTCGTAGGTCAAGGATTATACCTTTTACTCCTGCAGCCTTCAGTTTTATAACTTCTTTGGCTACATCTTCAGAGCAACGACGGCCATTTATATGTTGAAAGTCTGAATAAAACTCTGGTAAATATATATAACCTATTGGACCACTCTTACTGCTGATAATTGCTGATTTGGCAAATACTGCGTCCAGCATTACAGCACCCCTAATGATTGGGATTACTTTAGTTGAACCACTCACTTGTTTTACAGTCAGGCGAACTTCAGTGCCTTTCTTACCACGTATCAATTGCACTACGTCATCAATATCATATCCCTGCACATCCACTGGTTCGGCTGGACCTTGTGCTACTTTCATAATTTCATCGCCGGCTTTTAGTTCGCCTTGTTTCCAGCATGGACTACCGGTAATTATTTGCTCTATTTTTATTTTACCTGCGTCTTCACGTAGCTGGGCGCCAATACCAAAGAATGTTCCTGACATCGTTTCGTCAAATCTTTCCTGGTCTTTTGGAGGAAAATAATCGGTGTGAGGATCTTCGCTGTTAGTTATTGCATTTATAAAGATGGCAAACCTGTCAGATTCCTTTATTTTATGCAGGCGTTTGAAATAGTATTCCTGGTTTTTGCGAATATCTTCCCTTGCCTGGGCTTCAAGTTCCGCATCTGTTTTAGGCTTTTCTGTACTAGCAGTCTTACCGTCAGATTTTTTACTGTCCTGGGCTTTTTTAAGGTCTACATATTTAGCCAACACACGATATTTCATATACTCTCTCCAGCGTGTTTTCAGATCATTATCGTCTGCAGCGTAGTCTATTTTATCGCCATTGAGTTGAATAGAATCGTTCTCATTAAAGTTGAATGGTGTTTGTAATGCTTCTTTATAATAATTTTCAGCATCATCAAGGCGTTTGGTAAACAGGCCATTCAGTTTGTCATAAAATTCAATAGATCCGCTATTTATTTCGTCATCTATCTGAAATTCATATTTGCTTAGCTGGGCGATATCCTGTTTGGTGAAAAATTTCTTTTCATAGTCCAGCTCATCTAATATTTTGTGGTAAACTCTGTCAGAAAAAGAATCATTTATATCACGGGGGGAATAATGTCCTTCTTTTATAGCCTTCATTACCGTTTCCATAACTAAAACCTTTCTGGAATCATCTCCATTATCGTTACCACCATAAGTAAAGGAAAAAAAGGCGCCCAAGGCACCCAAAATTAATAGCGGTATAAGGATCTTGTTCTTCATGAATCGCAACATAATCTAATAATTGATAAATTCTAACAAATGTAAAGTTTTTGCTGTTAATAAAACGCTAATCAAAAAGCGTACTAAACGTTAAAAAGAGGGGATTTTTTAGTAACGAAAATCGTAATTTGCACATTATTTTACATAATGCAAACGATACATTTCAGTGATTTGGGCGAAATAGAATATGGCGTTGCCTGGCAGGAACAGGAAAGCTTATTGCAGCAAAATCTGAATGTAAAATCTGCATGGCATGGCACTCCTGAATCCGAACGTCCCCTGGTTATAGGAACCACTAATTATTTATTGTTATGCAAACATCCACATGTCTACACTTTGGGTAAAAGTGGACACATTGAGAATCTGCTTGTAAATGATGCCAGGCTAAAAGAACTGAATGTTTCTTTTTACAAGACCAACAGGGGAGGAGATATTACTTATCATGGTCCTGGCCAGATCGTAGGCTACCCGATATTAGATTTGGAATTGTTTTTTACTGATCTCGGTAAGTATATGAGAAGTCTGGAAGAGGTAATTATTCGTACATTATCTTTTTATGGTATCAAGGGTGACAGGCTACCAGGAGCGACCGGCGTATGGTTAGATCCCAATGTTCCGGGAAAGGCCAGGAAGATATGCGCTATGGGTGTACGTTGCAGCAGGTGGGTGACAATGCATGGATTTGCTTTGAATGTTAACACAGATTTAAAGTATTTTGACTATATTGTACCTTGTGGAATTGGTGATAAAAGCGTTACTTCAATAGAAAAAGAGCTTGGCAGAAAAGTGAATGAAGAAGAAATAAAAGTATTATTGAGAAGCGAATTTGAAAATGTATTTAAAGCACACATTGTGCATGCAACTATAGAGAAAGAGGTATTGAATAATTAAGCATCTTTCGATATTTGTTATGAAAAAAGATATTACCTACCATTGGGGTGAAGATCACCTGATGATTACCCTTGGAAATAGGATACAACCACGGATACGTGTACTATTCTGTGCGGAATTTCTTTTTACTACAGGGATGGCAACTATTTTTCTGTTGCAATCTTTCCCATTGTCGTCACATTTCATCCATTGGATAGCTGCATTAGGCGCTGCAGTTATTTACTTGCTTGCATCTTACCGTTTCCTGGCGCGCATGTATTTTCATGAGAAAGTAGTGCTCGATAAAGATGGTCTGACCATCATCCGGAAAACCCCTTTCGTACAACATCGCAGACAATATGATTGGCGGGGAATAGGGCCGCTCCACTATGCAGGAAAAAAACCGAAAAGCGATCATACTTTAAAAGGAGGGTGCTTTGATTATTTTGGTTTCGAAACACATGAATATCTGATACAAAGTCTTCATCACGAAGGCAATCTGTCTTTTACTTATGGCAGTTGCGTTGTGCATTTTGCCCGTGGGATTTACTCATGGGATGCAGAGGAGATGGTTCATATCATGAGGCTGTTTACCGGTCCGATGCTTCGTCTTGGCCCTGAATGGGAACGTATGCTTCAGGAACATGAGATAGATGAAAACTAACTAATAAATTGTTACGTAGCCGGTTTCAAATTCGGCGTTGTCCCTTTTCAGGATAAATTTATAAATTCCTTTTTGTTCAAAATTTCGCTTGTCAATTACAATAGGCGATTCAGTGATCTTTGGGACTTCAAGCACCTGGTTGTCCTTTGAATCGAAGAAACGGATGGAATAATGATGTTCTCTTACTTCCGGTAGCTCCATATTCACATGTCCTGTAAGAGGGTTTGTAAATACATAATGCGACTTTATATAGGCAAAAGGATTCATATCCGATGCATTGGGTGCCATCGATATTCTTATATTGGGTTTTATTGTAGCAGAGTCCACCGAAGTCGCCATTTTTACCTCGGTAGTATGCGAGGTTGTAAGGCTGTTTGAAGTGTCAATAGTTACTACGATGCCTGCTTTTGATTCTATAGTTCTTGTGTTCCCTCCTTCTGTCACGCTTATTTTTTGTAGTGAGTCATTAGGTGGCAGTACCATTTTTTCATTCAGCAATGTAGAACTGTCTATATGTATTTTTACTCTGTTGCTCATCCACGTAAGACTGGAACCGAACGAAATATATAATTGGTACCAGTTATTGCCCGGAGACGGGTGACCGTCTATAAATGCCTGTATACCCTTTTTGATATTTTTTACATAGCCTACTGTAGCATAATTATGCACACTGTCTGATGAGCGTTGTACGGCTATGGATTTGATACCATCATATTGGCAGTTCCAGGTAACCACTACCACACCTTTTTCTGTTGCGCCACCTATGTCTGGTAATATTGGCTGGGCTATTAAATTGGGTATAATGGAACTAAAAAGAATAATAAAAGCTATGCGCGCTAAAATTTTTGGGAACATAAAGTCAAACGTACAGCAAAATTATTTAGTTTAAATGAAGGGTGTTTAAGTTTTTCAATCTTCTAACATATTATCTTCTACAGAGATTGTTTTCACCTTGTTTTCGAAAAATATATTTGTTTGATTTTTATATTTTTCATGTGGTTTTTTAATTAAGTGTGTACAAACTCATCTATTAAAACATTTTCTCTTACTTTAGCCAATCCTTTTTAATATTCTACATGAGTTTATTTATAAGAAAACCGTTAAGTCAGCTATTTGCGGAGGCCGCTGATTCCGAAAAAGGTTTAAAACGTACTCTATCAGCGGGATCACTTGTTGCGTTAGGGATAGGTGCTATTATTGGGGCAGGGCTGTTTGTAAGGACCGCTGCGGCTGCCGGAGGTCATGCGGGCCCTGCAGTTACCATCTCTTTTGCAATAGCTGCTTTTGGTTGTGCTCTTGCCGGATTGTGTTATGCGGAATTTGCCTCTATGATACCCATTTCAGGTAGCGCCTACACTTATAGCTACACTACAATGGGAGAATTTGTCGCATGGATAATAGGTTGGGATCTTGTTTTGGAATATGCGCTTGGAGCAGCAACTGTGGCCATCGGCTGGTCTCAGTATTTAAACCGGCTGTTTGACGATTTTTTTCATTTTACTATTCCATACCAATGGTGCCATTCACCATTCCAGGCGTCCGATGCGGGTGTGCACGGTATCTTAAATATACCGGCAGTATTTATTTTATTAATGCTTAGTTTATTATTAATAAGGGGCATACATGAGTCTGCATTGGTCAATAATATCATAGTAATAGTAAAGGTGGCAATAGTAATATTGATTATAATATTAGGATGGAAGTTTATTAATCCTGCTAACCATACTCCATATTTAATTCCTGCAAATGCCGGGAAAATAAAGTTAAATACAGGACAGATACACAATTACGCAGATCCGTTAAATCACGGTTGGTTAGGAGTATTGCGGGGAGCGGGAATTGTATTTTTCGCTTTTATAGGGTTTGATGCTGTTTCCACCGCTGCACAAGAAGCAAAAAATCCTAAAAAAGATATGCCAATAGGCATTTTATTATCGCTTGTCATTTGTACTGCTCTCTATATATTGTTTTCTCATGTGCTTACTGGTCTGGCTCCATACAAAGAATTTATGACCACTGCCAGCGAAGCTTCTGTAAGCTATGCAATTACAACTTATATGCCTGGTTATGGCTGGCTTTCTTCATTGGTAACGGTAGCTATACTGGCAGGTTTTTCTTCCGTAATTCTTGTAATGCTGTTAGGGCAGACCCGCGTATTCTACACTATGAGCAACGATGGGCTGGTGCCTTCCTATTTCTCAAAGCTGCACACTAAACATCGCACTCCATACAAATCGCAATGGGTATTCTTTGCTTTCGTGTCGGTTTTTGCCGCATTTGTACCTGATAATATTGTCGGTGATATGACGAGCATAGGTACTTTGTTTGCCTTCGTGCTGGTATCGATTGGTGTGATGATTATGAGAATAAACAATCCTGAAGTGCCTCGCTATTTTAAAACGCCTGTATATTGGTTGGTATGCCCATTAGGTGCATTAGTATGTCTTACCATGATAGCTGGACTCGGTTGGGAAAACTGGACGCGTCTTTTTGTTTGGCTGATTATCGGTTTTTGTATCTATTTTGGTTATAGTATTAAGCACAGCAAAGTGCGTAAGAACGCGGCAAATAATAAGTAGTTAACACTCTTTTATAGTTTTAGCTCTCCCGTGGCTTAATTTTTTTGGAATAGTTGGGTTGTACCCAATTTAATATTCTAAAAACTTTAAAACTATGAGAAAGAATATGAGGAATGCAGGCTTAGTATTGCTTGCTGCGGGCATTTTGGTTTATCCTTCAATGCTGCTATACAGGACTATTACAAAAAGAATGAGCTCACAAACTGACGAAGAGACTGACCATACTGCCACCAAAGAATTTGCACCTTCTTATAGGGGTAAACGTAGAAAACATCGCCATGCCGATGCACACACCGATCACCAACAGGCTTAGTTTTTATTTTTTTTAATAATGCAGACATTCTATAGCAGGGATGTCTGTTTTTTTATGGTTTATAATCATTGCTTATAAAGAGTTATTAATTCTTCTCATCCAACGCTGCCGGTGCAAATTCAATTTGCCAACTGTTTTTACTACATTTGCCCCCATTACACTATTTTAAATCTTTAAAATATTATTTCCTTTATATGGCATATGATGTAATCGTAATTGGTAGCGGGCCAGGTGGATATGTGGCTGCTATCCGTGCATCACAATTAGGTTTTAAGACAGCAGTAGTGGAACGTGAAAGTTTAGGAGGTATATGTCTTAACTGGGGTTGCATTCCTACAAAAGCGTTAATAAAAACGGCTAATGTGTATGAGTATTTTGCTCATGCAAGTAATTATGGCCTTATCGCAAACGATTTCAAAGCCGATTTTCCGGCTGTAGTAAAGCGTAGCCGCGGCGTTGCCGATAAAATGAGCAAAGGTGTGCAATACCTGATGAAGAAGAATAAGATCGATGTGATAATGGGTACGGCTAAGCTGAATACTAAAAAAGAAATTGAAGTGACAGGAGCAGATGGTAAAGTAACTGCTTACCAGTCCCGCCACACTATCCTGGCTACTGGAGCACGTTCTCGTCAGCTGCCTAATCTACCGATCGATGGTAAGAAAGTAATTGGTTATCGTGAAGCGCTTGTATTGCCACAACAGCCTAAAACAATGATAGTTGTTGGTTCCGGTGCCATCGGAGTTGAGTTCGCATACTTTTACAGTAGTCTCGGTACTAAAGTAACAGTAGTTGAATTTATGCCCCGTATTGTACCTGTTGAAGATGAAGAGGTGTCTAAAGAGCTGGAAAAAAACTTCAAGAAAAAAGGTATTGAGGTAATGACAAATGCCTCTGTTGAAAAAGTAGATATTTCAGGCAATGGAGTAAAAGCTTTTGTGAAAACACAAAATGGCGATATTACACTTGAAGCAGATATAGTGCTTAGTGCTGTAGGTATCGCTGCAAATATTGAAAATATTGGCCTTGAAGCATTAGGGATAAAAACAGATAAAGGAAAGGTGCTTGTAGACAAATACTATAAGACCAATGTAGATGGTATCTATGCTATAGGTGATATGACGCCTGGACAAGCATTGGCTCACGTTGCTTCTAAAGGTGGTATTATCTGCGCAGAAGCCATCGCATACAAAGAAGGTAAATTTCAACATCAGCCTGAACCACTTGATTATGGCAATGTGCCGGGATGTACTTATTGCTCACCCGAAATAGCCTCAGTTGGTTTGACCGAAAAACAAGCTAAAGATGCTGGCTATGAAATAAAAGTGGGCAAGTTCCCGTTCTCAGCATCAGGAAAGGCAAGCGCTGCAGGTGCTACCGAAGGTTTTGTAAAAGTGATTTTTGATGCCAAATATGGAGAATGGCTGGGCACGCACATGATAGGTGCTAACGTTACAGAAATGATAGCTGAAACTGTTGTGGCCCGTAAGCTCGAAACCACCTGGCAGGAAGTATTAGATAGTATTCATCCGCACCCAACAATGAGCGAAAATGTGAAAAATGCCGTGGAAGTGGCCTTGGGTGAAGCTATAGATATATAAATTTAGTAAGTACCAATAATGAAAAGGCTGTTATAAACAGCCTTTTCTGTTTTTATATACCGCAGGATATTTACTTACTTAGTTTAAAATGCTTTAGGCACAATTATTTATACAAATTCATATTATTGAAAATATATAATTTGTAAAATGCTTTTTGATAATTATATAAACGCACACTAAATATTGTTCCTATGAAAAAGCTATTCATACTTGCCATTATCGCATTTGCTACTATATGGGGAATTTCGGTGCAAGGTCAAAATTGCTGTGTAAAAAATAGTGATGATTGGAAGGCAATAGCCTCGAGCAAAGAATTTAAAGAATCTCACTTGCCACCAGCCCCTCTTGCATATACTCCCGATAAAGGCTCAATGATACAATTCGAAACATTAGATGGTAAAAAGGGGAATGCATTTTATGTACCATCAGACGAACCCACTACCAAAGTGCTGATTATTTTTCATGAATGGTGGGGGCTTAATGATTACATTAAACGCGAAGCGGTACGTTGGCAAAAACTTTTGGGCAATGTAGATGTATATGCGGTAGATCTTTACGATGGTCAGTCTACAGATGATCCGGATGTTGCAAGCAAATTGGCAAGTGGCCTGGATCAAAAGAGGGGAGAAGCAATTGTAAAAGGTGTGATAAGCAAGATAGGGAAGGACAAAATGATAGCTACTTTAGGATGGTGTATGGGCGGTGCATGGGCATTTACTGGGGCGATATTTGCTACGAATGAAGCAAGCGGCTGTGTTATGTATTATGGTCCTCCCGAACAGGATGATAAGCGTATCAAACAGTTAAAAACTGATGTTCTTTATATATGGGGCGATCAGGATAAATTTATCAAAAAAGCATTTGTAGACCAGTTTGGAGATAAGATAAAGGCTACAGGTCATTCTTTCGACTTGCATATATTCGATGCTGTCCATGCATTTGCAAATCCCAGCAATCCAAAATATGCACCATTGTATGCCACTCAGGCCCAGGACCTGGCAGTAAAATTTTTGAAAGAGAAATTAGTACTCGATTAATTTTCCGCATTATTGCTCGGGCATGTTGTGTTTTTCCCCATGGCGTGAATATTTTATTGGGGATATTCAGTAGTTAATTTTATACCTTCATTATTATGATTCACCCAAGCACCGAATTGAAATTTATCAGCCCTGAGAAGGGCTTTGGTGTTGTTGCAACAAAGTTGATCCCCAAGGGTACCATTACCTGGATAATGGATCCATTAGATCAGATATTCTCCTCTAACGATATTAAAAAGCTCGATCCGTTTTTTCAGGATCTATTAGCGACATATTCATATCGGGATGGTAATGGGGATTTTATTCTATGCTGGGATAATGCCAGGTTTGTGAATCATAGCTTTCATTCCAATTGTATTTCTACCGCCTACAATTTTGAGCTTGCAGTAAGAGATATAAAGGTTGGCGAAGAATTAACAGATGATTACGGATATCTGAATATTACTGAACCATTCGAATGCCTGCCGGAGCCTAACACGACCCGCAAAAAAGTATTTCCCGACGATCTGCTTCATTATCACTCTGAATGGGATTCACAATTAATAGAAGCCTTTAAATATTTTGATAAGGTCCCACAGGTTTTTCTCAAGTATATTGACAAGCGCTACTCCGAAAAAGTAAAACGTGTGGCAGCAGGCCACGCTGAAATGGATTCTATATTAAATCTATACTATAAAGGAGCTCAAAAAGTTCTTGCCGCGCATTAGCAATCATATTCCTGGGAACATAATTGATTAATAAACGGAACGTATGAGTATTATTCTTGTACTCATTTTATAATACCGTACCTTTGCACTCGGTTTTTTATATGCAAAACATTCGGAATTTCTGTATCATAGCCCATATTGATCACGGTAAGAGTACCCTGGCAGATCGTCTATTGGAATTTACTAAAACCATTTCAGCGCGTGACATGCAGGCACAGGTACTTGATGATATGGATCTGGAGCGTGAAAAAGGTATTACCATCAAGAGCCATGCTATCCAGATGGACTATGAGTACAAAGGACAGAAATATGTATTGAATCTTATTGATACTCCCGGGCACGTAGACTTTTCCTATGAAGTTTCGCGAGCATTGGCAGCTTGCGAAGGGGCGCTTTTATTGGTAGATGCCTCACAAGGCATCCAGGCACAAACCATTTCAAATTTATATCTGGCATTGGAGAATGATCTTGAGATCATTCCTGTTATCAACAAGATTGACATGGAAGGTGCAATGATACCTGAAGTTACCGACCAGATAACAGATTTGATCGGTTGCAAAAAGGAAGATATTATTCTGGCAAGTGGTAAATCTGGTATAGGCATTGAAGAGATCATGTCTGCTATTATTGAGCGGATACCCCCCCCGTCAGGAGATCCCAATGCGCCATTGCAGGCATTAGTATTTGATAGCGTATTCAATTCTTTTCGCGGTATTATAGCGTATTTCCGGGTTTTCAATGGTAAGATAAGTAAGGGTGATAAGGTAAAGTTTATTTATGCCGATAACGAATATTTTGCTGACGAAGTAGGAATTCTTAAAATGGCATTAGCTCCCCGGCAGGAAGTATTAACTGGTGATGTAGGGTATATTATTACGGGAATAAAAAATGCTAAGGAAGTCAAAGTAGGGGATACGCTCACACTTGTAAATAATCCATCCAAAGAAGCGATACATGGTTTTGAAGAAGTAAAACCAATGGTATTTGCTGGGATCTTCCCTGTTAATACAGACGATTTTGAGGAGCTGAGAGAGTGCATGGAAAAACTGCAGCTTAATGATGCCTCACTAACTTTCGAACCGGAAACATCACAAGCGCTTGGTTTTGGTTTCAGATGTGGCTTCTTAGGTATGCTGCACATGGAGATCATCCAGGAGCGCCTCGAGAGGGAATTTAATCAGACTGTAATTACAACAGTTCCTAACGTTAGCTTTCATGCTTTTACTACTAAAAATAAGGACACCATAATGATTGTAAACAATCCGAGCGAGATGCCTGATCCAAGTAGTCTTGATCGCATTGAAGAACCATTTATACGTGCTCAGATCATTTCATTACCTGAATATATCGGTAATATCATGAGTCTTTGCCTCGGAAAGCGTGGTATCCTTATCAATCAGCATTACCTTACCCCAACACGTGTGGAGTTGATATTTGAAATGCCGCTTGCTGAGATTGTTTTTGATTTTTACGACAAGCTCAAGTCCACAACACGCGGCTACGCATCTTTCGATTATCACCCACTGGATTATCGTGAAAGTGATATAATAAAAATGGATATCCTGCTCAATGGTGATCCTGTAGATGCCCTGAGTGCTTTGATACATCGTAGTAGAGCACAGGATTTTGGTCGTAAATTATGTACGAAATTGAAGGACCTTTTGCCGCGCCAACAATTCCTCATAGTCATTCAGGCCGCTATTGGCTCAAAGATTGTTGCTCGTGAGAATATATCAGCCATGCGTAAAGACGTAACTGCAAAATGTTATGGTGGTGATATATCACGTAAGCGCAAATTGTTGGAAAAGCAGAAAGAAGGGAAGAAGCGCATGCGTCAGATAGGAAATGTGGAAGTGCCGCAAGAAGCATTTCTTGCCGTATTAAAATTGGATGAATAATACGCCAATTATACTTAGACTATGGAAACAAATAATATATCAGTTGAAGTTACATTTTCACGCGAGCTTACTGAGGACGAGCAGCGCAATTTCATGCAGGATTTTATTAGTAGTATAACCTCCGATACCCTATATCATGGCGGGGGGATTAATAGCCAATCATTTAATATCACAATTGATATTAATGAATCTGGAACTGTTAGGCAGGAGATCGTTAATAGGATAACTAATTACCTGTCAGAACATAATGATATAATCCTTAAACAAGTAATTGAATAAAAGCTGCATTTTAAATCTCAATTGATATTTAATTTAAAATATTTATTAGGACCACTAACGTATTCCTGCAAACCAACATCTATATGTAGGATTCTTTAGTAAAACAGTCCCTATAATCGAATATCAAAAAAAGCCGGCATTGCCGGCTTTTTAGATTATTGTCACTTCCCGAATAATTTATATCCTATAGTAAATCTAATATACGGCTGGGTATAAATGCTTCGGAAATTACTAAGGATACCATTATTAGGAGAAATACTTTGCTGTACCATCACATCAAGCAGTAAGCGGTCTTTAATCACGAAATTCAATCCAACTATATAACCCATTTGCAAGGCATTAGCAGTAGAAGTAGGGTATGGGTTGGTATAACTTGAATAAGGTTGTCCTTTATGGGTGAAGAAGGTATCTGGCCTTGTCGAAAATGCAGGAATAGAAGAAGTATCAAAGACATCAACCGGAGCGAAGGATATTGTGTCCGACTTAAGTATATTAGAACCATTGGTAATTGATGGGCTGATCTGCATAGCATTACTGAATAGTAAATTAACCCCTCCATAAATATAAATACCATGTGTTACCTGATATTTTAAAAGAATCGGCAATTCAATTTCCCAGTTTGTTTTAGGTTGCGCAGAAAAGCTTACAGTTATTGTATTGCTATTTTCTTTATAGACATAATATCTTGTTCTTGAAAAACTATCTGGGAAATGCGAATCGCGTTTTACTATACTAAAAGAATCAGATGGGCCAGGTTTAGGATATCCCAATATATTATAAAAAGACTGGCTGCTATAAGTTGGTAGGTTTTTATACTGATCAAACTTAATCCCTGGCTGAAATAATAATGCGAATTTATCATTCACATTATACTGAAGGTAGGGTGAGATAACATATTTATCTGCAGTAGGCTTATACGAAGCCATTCCCAATTCATATCCGGCCTTTAATCCTCCTTCCAGTTTAGAGCTTGTCCTTTTATGCGCTACAGGTAGTGCATTATCTGGATTGCCCCCACCGCCTCCGCCCCCGCCATTATTGGTTTGATTTTGGTTAGGCGCAGGTGTTGTGGTGGTATCAGTACTTTGATTGTTGAGGGCAGCATTCTGATAATTATTCATATCTAAATTGCGCTCTCTTTTTTCCTCGGCAAGCTGCTGTGGAGATTTGGATGGGGTAGTTTGCGCAACAGTTCCAGTGTTATTATTGGGTAAAGAGGTTGGGGTAGTAATTGCTGGCGTCGGAGGCGGTATATTTACATTTCCCGAAGTAGTGTTATTATTTGTAGCCTTATGCCTTGCTCCTGATGGTTTTGTAGTTTTTGCTATTTTCTTTGCGCCCTGTGATTGGGACGAGTTTTTAGATTTATTACTCTTAGTTGTATTTGATGGGGAATAATATTTTGTATTGTCTGAGCTATCAGGTGAAATGCGTAAGCTTCTTTTTTTACCTAAAGCTGCAGCTTTATTATTTAGCTTTTTAGGCTTTGCAATTGCACTATTAGGGCTCATTTCTTTTTCCTTGCCGAATTTAGCTGCTACTACCTTAAGGCTTTTGCGTTTAGCTAAGGCGCTTTTTTCCGCTTTTAAAGAATCGCTATTTCCATTATCGCCTGCCACATTAATAGGTTTGCCGGAATATGCTATATCAGATGCAATATATTTTTTATGCTTATGAGCCGTTTTAGAATGGGTTGAGATATGGGTAAACTTATTACTATTGCCTTTATTGTATTCTGTATCAATAGGTTGAGATATATTATTTGAACTTGGTGAAATATTGGTATTATCTCGGGCAGTAACTGACGGATGAGAATTGTTGGATGTTTTTGCAGCGCGTGTGGGTTTGGAATGCTTTACTGTAAGGCGACTATCTATTTTAGCCTTATTTAATTCTTTATCAGTCGTTTGCGCGTCATTACTTAATCCTGTTTTCTGATTTATAGTGGAAGATGGTATTGGGTTATTATGAGTTTTTGCTGCATATAAATCAGCAGTTTTTTTATGCAATATCCCCTTTGTGGACGCTGCATTAATGTTTCCGCTCTTATTTAATTGCTTATCAGCAACCTGTATGTCATTATTTGAATTATTTTTTAGATTTGGATTACTATCATTAGCAATAGGCAGGGAGCTAACTGAAGCTTTTGCATGTGAATATTTGTTATGTTTGTTGGATTTTCGTTTTAAAGACGATGCCGTACTTTTATTTTTTCTATTTGATTGCTTATCAGTCGTCTGTATGCCATTATTTGAACTATCAGTTGAATTTGAATTAGCACTTGCCATGAGGGAGGTTTGAGAAGCATACTGCCCGGCTTTGATATGTAAACTCCTATGCTGTTTATGCAGCTTTGTATTACTGGCATAAGTTGCTGACGGATTATTGCCGGTGCTATCTATGTTACTCTTGCCTGAATTATTCGGAAGTTTATGAGCTCCTGCGACTTTATGATTTCTCCTGGCATTTTTTGAGAATGCTGCCGAAGCACTGCTTCTATGCCTGTGCCCTTTGTTTATATGTTTCTGAACAGCCTCAGAATTTTTAGCAGAACTATTCATAATTAGCTTTCCATCTTTATTACCGTTAGCAAAATGTATTTTGTCTATCGGTTTGCCTACGCTGTCTATTGGGCTTTTATTAATTGTTGTTTGCTTTTCCTCGTTTGCGGTAATATGATTTTTTAAATTATTATGTATTTGCTGAGTGGTTTGTTTCTTTTCAGAATTGATTATTCTTTTAGCAACGTAAAAGCCAAAAGTTGTCAGTAATAGTAATAGCAATAGGGCAAGCACAAACCATAGCAACCTATAAGGAAACATGCCTCCGGTTACATGGTTGTTACCATCATCTAATCTTTGTTCCAGTGATTCCCATACCTGGGAGGGTGGAGTCTCGGTATAGCCACCTAGCTCGTCCCGGAAAAGATCATCAATATGTTTTTTGCCTTCTTCCATTATTTTTTCACTTCATCAGTGAGTCTATTTTTTTTTTCAATCTGTTACGTGCGTCGTTTAATTGCCATCTGCTGTTGTTTTCACTA
>DATNFP010000174.1:0-15105 GCA_035606335.1 Flavipsychrobacter sp.
ATCCCAAACAACAACCAAATAATATGAACCTGTACAATCCAGAAGTATTCGCAGTAGCAGTAACAGCCCCAAGCCAGGTAATAAATACACCGGGGTTGAGCGTATTGATAAGAAACCCGCTACTCCATATTTTAATGTAATGACCACCGGTAATGGTAACCGGAGTGTCAGAGGGTCTTTGCGGCTTATGCTTTTTTATCAATCCTACCAAGCCCACGATCATCAATACTATTGCACCACCAAAAGCGATCGGGCGCTTATACGATTCCAGGTATTCCAACCAGGATGCTGCAAGGTTAGAAATGGTAACATACATTATATCACTTAGCGAAACACCTAATACAAATGCGATCCCTGCTTTATAGCTTAATGTGAGGCTATATTTAATTACTGCAAATAGTGTAGGCCCTACGGATATGGCCATAAACAAACCCAATAATATCCCTTTGAATGCCGCATCTATAATATGCAAATGCATAATAAAAGCTAAATTTTATAAAACGCTAACCAAAAAAACTAATAACACTCATCATTATAAATAACATATTGTTTTGCTTATATGTTATTCTCTTACAAATACTTTCATTTCCCGCACACTGGCATTTATCGTGTGCAGGTCTATCAATAAATATGGAAAAGACAATAAATCCCATGCCTGTTCAGGCCACTCTACAAAACAATATGCGTCTTTTTGCTGCAAGCAATCTTCCATTCCAGTATTGATTGCTTCTTCAATATTCTTCAGCCGATACCAATCCATATGATAAATGGTTTTGTTTTCACCTGTACCATGATGGAAATTATACTCATTTATCAGGGCAAATGTGGGGCTATTTACCGAATCCTTCACTCCCAACTGCTTGCATATCTCATGGATTAATGTCGTTTTACCTGACCCCATTTCTCCACTAAAGGCTGCTATTCTGTATTCCGGTATATATTTCAATATCCAGCTTGCAGCAACTTTAATATCGCTTAATGAAAAAGAAGTCTTTAATAAAGGGGCTTGCATATTCTTGCGCTAATATACATGCTATAGGTTTTAAAGCCATCAAAATTATAGGTTTTGATCGCGAATTGAGTGTTACTAATTATTACTTAACAGTTTTTAATAAAGAAAATATTATAATTTTATAACTGCCTTATAGTAAAATTTCATTCAGGTTTTACTATTTAAAGAAACACAATTCCTTATTTATGAAACAACTGTCTCTTACCCTATTAATACTCATCACATTTATTGATATTTCTTATGCTTTTGACAAAGAAAATATCTGGCAGCAAACAGACACTGCTAATATTCAAACCAAAGGTGCAAGATTACTATATCCGGATCACTACCTGGTATATTCATTAAATACATCTTCCCTGCAATCTCAGCTATCTGTCATACCTGACAATCCGGCTAATGCAGAAATAATTCCATTGCCTATGCCTGATGGAACTTTCATGGATTTCAAAATCTGGCAATCGCATATTATGTCTTCAGAAATGGAAGCACGCTACTCCGAAATTAAAACATATACTGCCTATGCGGTAGGTAATCAAAATATTACTGCTAAGATTGATTTTACTTTACGTGGCTTCCATGCAATGATTTACAATGGAAATAAAACGTCTTTTATCGATCCTTATAGCGATGTTAATGATGGCCATTATATATGCTATTACAGCCACGATTATAGCATACCCTTAAATGAGCGCATGCACTGCGATGTAAAAGACAATGACCAACTACAATCCGGCGAAAGAATTGAATTAAATAAAACAGGTTTACCATCATTGCAGCGCCTGGTAAACGGCAATAAATTTCATACCTACAGGCTTGCCCTTTCCTGCACAGGCGAATATGCTGATACAGTATGCAAACCATTAATTCCTACCAAAGCATTAGTACTAAGCGCCATGACTACATCTATGAATCGTGTAAATGGTGTGTATGAACGTGAGCTGGCCGTAACCATGAAATTTGTTAACAAGGAGGATACTTTGATCATTTTAAACCCTGCCGGAGAACCATTTACAAATGACTATGGCTCCGCTATGCTTGGTCAGAATCAAAATTTTGTTGATTCTTTAATTGGCGATGGCAATTATGATATAGGGCATGTTTTTAGCACAGGTGGTGGTGGAGTATCACAAATAGGTGTCGTATGTAAAAGTTCTTTGAAAGCACAAGGTGTTACAGGCTCCGCAAGTCCGGTAGGAGATGCATTTGACATTGATTATGTAGCACATGAAATGGGTCATGAGTTTGGAGCAAATCATTCTTTCAATGATAATTCGCAAGGCAGTTGTGCTGGGAATGCCGAATTTCCCCAGGCTTATGAACCAGGCAGTGGCTCCACGATAATGTGCTATGCCGGGATATGCGACCCCGACAATTTGCAACAACATAGCGATGCGTATTTTCATGCGATCGGTTTGAGGATAATCTCCAATTATGTTAATGTATCAACAGGCTCTACATGCGGCACCACAACTACTTCAGGAAATAAAGGAACAAGTATGCCTTCTTTTTCAGCAAAGTATTTTATACCATATTATACACCTTTCGAATTAACAGCCCCTACATTGGTCGACTCTGTTTCAGACACTTTAAATACTTATTGCTGGGAAGAGTGGGACTTAGGAGACTTTGGAGCAACATTCGCTGATACACATTTTTACGGTCCAATTTTTCGGTCATTTTCTCCTGACACTTCCCGCACACGCGTATTCCCTAAACTAACACAATTATTGAGCAACATTACAGACTATGAAGGTGAGAAATTACCTGATACAGACAGGAATTTGCTTTTCAAGCTCACAGTACGTGACATATTTGATGGCATCGGTTGCTTCACTATACCAGACGACAGCATTTTATTAAAAGTAGTAAATACCGGGGCACCATTTTCAGTTACAAGTCCCAATACCTCCGGCACTGTCTGGGTTGCAAAAAGCAGCCAGGTTGTAAAGTGGAATGTAGCAAATACCACCAGTGCTCCGATAAATTGTGACAGTGTGGATATTTACTTATCAATTGACGGCGGATATACCTATCCATATTTATTGACATCTACGCCCAACGATGGCATTGACACCATTACTGTGCCTGATGTCTATACACCAATGGCACGTATTAAAGTAAAAGGAAGAGGAAATGTATTTTTTAATATCAGTAGTCAGAATTTTACTATTAACTGGCCTCTGGAAATAGGAAACATTTCATGGGCTGACAATATTTCTATTTTCCCCGTACCAGCAAATAACTTATTGAATATAACGGCAGATGGTAAGTTCCAAATAATAGCGTTGAATGACATAGGCCAGGTAAAATGGGAAGGGAACATGAGCGACAAACTCACTATCCCTGTAAACAATTGGACAAAAGGTATCTATTATATCCAATTGAGTAACGAAGCGGGACAAAGGGCTATTAAGCCTGTAGTTATAAAATAGAAACTGGTCAAATTAATTCGCGCTTCAGATACATGCCAGTGTGACTCGTTTTTATTTCAGCTATTTTTTCAGGAGTACCTTCTCCTACCACTTTACCTCCTGCTGCGCCTCCTTCAGGTCCCATATCTATTATATAGTCTGCCACTTTTATCACATCCATATTATGCTCTATCACCAGTACCGTATTTCCCCTATCCACCAGTTTATTGAGTACTACCAATAAATGCTTGATATCTTCAAAATGTAAACCCGTGGTTGGCTCATCTAAAATATAGATGGTTTGCCCTGTATCTCTTTTCGATAGTTCTGTTGCCAGCTTCACTCGTTGCGCTTCTCCGCCACTTAATGTAACAGCATTCTGTCCTAACGTTACATAACCAAGCCCTACCTCCTGCAACGTTTTTATTCTGCGATGCAAAAATGAAATATTAACAAAAAATTCTACAGCCTCATCCACTGTCATATCCAGCACATCAGCAATGGATTTCCCCTTGTAGCGTATCTCCAATGTTTCCCTATTGTAGCGGCGTCCATTACATTTTTCACAAGGCACATATACATCAGGCAAAAAATTCATTTCGATAACCCGCATCCCCGCACCCTGACATTCTTCACATCTGCCTCCTTTTACATTAAAAGAAAAACGGCCTGCATTATAACCTCTTATTTTTGCTTCTGGTATCTGTGCAAAAAGCTGGCGTATCTCGTTAAAAAACCCACAATATGTGGCAGGGTTACTGCGTGGGGTACGCCCTATAGGACTTTGATCTATCTCAATAACCTTGTCAATAGCCTCAAGACCTGTTATCGATTTATACGGCATTGGTGCTTGCTTAAAATTGCTATAGCAATGCTTCCCTAATATTGGATAAAGTGTTTCGTTGATCAATGTACTTTTACCACTGCCTGAGACTCCTGTAATACAAATAAATGTGCCAAGCGGCAGATCAACACTTACATTTTTAAGGTTATTGCCTGCCGCGCCTTTCAACACTAATTTTTTGCCATTTCCCTTTCTTCGTTCTTCAGGAATTTCAATACGCAGCTTATTATTAAGGTACCCTGCAGTTGTTGAGTTGCCTTCCAACACATGCTGCGGCGTTCCCTGACTTACAATTTTTCCTCCATGTATGCCTGCTGCCGGACCAATATCTATAAGATGGTCCGCAGATAGCATAATATCTTTATCATGCTCTACAACAAGTACAGAATTACCGCCATCACGCAGGTTTTTAAGTGCATGTATTAATTTATGATTGTCTCGCTGATGTAAACCTATACTTGGTTCATCAAGTATATAGGTAATGCCGGTTAATTGTGAACCGATTTGTGTAGCAAGTCTTATACGCTGAGATTCACCACCGCTTAAAGTTCTGGTAGCTCTGTTAAGTGTTAGATAATGCAATCCCACATCCAGTAAAAAGCGAAGACGATCCCGTATTTCCTTCAGAATATCTTTTGCAATTACATTTTGTTTTTTATTTAATCTATCTTCTATGTTAGTAAACCATTCTGTCAGCTCCTGGAGAGATCTATTTGACAGGTCAGCTATGTTTACATTATCGATCTTAAACCAAAGACTTTCTTTTTTTAATCTTGTACCATTGCATACAGGGCATGTGCTTAACATCATGAAATCTTCAGCCCATGTTCTTATCGCCTCAGATGTTGTTTCACTAAACCAGCGAAGCACCATATTAATAATGCCCTCGTAATTGTGATGTACAACGTGTTCATGATACACATCTGCCTCATCGTCCACGTAAGTAATTATTCCTTCCTCATTGCCATACAGGAGAATATTCAATTGCTTATCAGGGATATTCTTTATTGGTACGTTTAGCGGTATTTTATTTTTCTTTGCAAGAATAGTAGCCTGTTGAAAAGTCCACGAATCACGCTCAGCGCCAAGTGGTGCTATGCCTCCATCATTAATGGTCTTATTAAGATCAGGCATCACTTCCTGCATATTTATCTGGTAAATACTACCAAGACCTTTACACTTAGGACAAGCGCCGTAAGGGGAGTTAAAGGAAAATGTATTCGGTGAAGGCTCTTCATAAGATATACCGGTATCGGCACACATTAGCTGTTTGCTATATTGTGTAATAACATTTTTGTCTACGTTCAATACAAAAAGCAGATCTTTTCCTAATTGTAGTGTTTTTTGTATGCTTTGACTAAGCCTTGCCTGGGCATCTTCCTGCACAAGCAGCCTGTCTACTACTAACTCAATATCATGTATTTTGTAACGGTCTACCTGCATGCGTTCTTTTAGATCCAATATATCTCCATCCACACGCACTTTCAGATACCCTTGTTTGCGCAATTGTTCAAACAGTTCACGGTAATGTCCTTTACGTCCTCTTACTACAGGCGCCAATAATGCAATTTTCTTACCTGCAAAATGCTGTCGTACATTGGTCGCGATCTCTTCTTCACTGAATTTCGTCATTTTCTTTCCGGTATTATAAGAAAATGCTTCAGCTACGCGTGCATATAGCAATCGCATAAAATCATAAACTTCTGTAACGGTGCCGACTGTTGAGCGGGGATTGCGATTAGTAGTCTTTTGTTCTATGGATATAACCGGCGATAACCCTGTTATCTTATCTACATCAGGTCTGTCCAGATCTCCCATAAACTGTCGGGCATAAGCTGCAAAGCTTTCCATGTATCGCCGTTGCCCTTCTGCAAATATAGTATCAAATGCCAGCGAAGATTTACCGCTGCCACTTATACCGGTTATTACAACAAGCTTGTTTTTAGGGATATTAACGTCAATGTTCTTCAGATTATGCACTCTTGCTCCTGCTATATCAATATACCCGCTGCCATCTGCTAATTGTTCTTTTTTATCCATTTTCATTTCTCCAGATGCAATTTACCAATTCTATTACAGGCAAATCATTTCTGTGAATAAGAAAAATCAATACTTACGATCAATTACATAATTAACTAGTTCTTCCATGGCATTTCGTTCAGGAGTATCGGGATAGGTATGTAATAATTGTATCGCTTCTTCCTGATATTGTCTCATTTTCTTAGTAGCATATTCAATACCGCCCGACTGTTTTACATGATTAATTACATCGTTCACCTTTCGTCTGTCTGTGTTTTGATTCTTTACTATATATATTATTTCTTTTCTGATGCTTTTATCCACATTTTGCAATGTATAGATCAAGGGCAAGGTCATCTTTTTCTCCTTTATATCAATACCGGTAGGTTTTCCTATATTATCTTCGCCATAATCAAAAAGGTCATCTTTTATCTGGAACGCAATTCCAACTTTTTCACCAAAAAGTCTGAAGTTTTCAGCAACTTCCTTGTCCAAAGTAGCAGAATAAGCCCCCGCTGAACACGCAGCAGATAATAAAGAAGCTGTTTTTGCACGTATTATATCAAAATATATTTCTTCTTTAATATCTAATTTTCTGGCCTTTTCCATCTGCAATATTTCCCCCTCACTCATCTCTTTTACAGCTTTTGATGTGATTTGCAATATCTGGTAATCGTCATTTTCAAGAGATAACAACAATCCTTTTGAAAGAAAATAATCTCCCACAAGCACAGCTATTTTGTTTTTCCATAGTGCGTTAATTGAGAAAAAATTTCTACGAATCATTGCATTATCTACCACATCGTCATGCACCAAAGTTGCCGTGTGCAGCAATTCTATTAATGATGCTGCTCTATATGTAGAGTCGTTTATACCAGCTGCTATCTTAGCTGAGAGAAATACAAACATTGGCCGCATTTGTTTCCCCTTCCTCCTTATAATAAACCTCATTATGCGGTCTAGTAAAGGATTGCTGCTCTTTACGCTTTCTGCAAATTTCCTTTCAAATATTTCGAGTTCCTGTCCAATTACTTTTTTAACAAGTTCCATTTAAAAAGCTAAGAATAAGAAAAAATTGAATTGCAAAGGTCGTTTGCGCCTTTGATTTATGTAAAAGTAATTTTTTGGCATAATCCTTTAATATCCATCCTAAACAATTGAAATATTTAAATTTTTTATTTGTTGTTTCTTTGTTTTTTTGAATTGGTGCTATACCTTTGTCATATATTTAATAATTTAACCAAAATTTTTTAAATAAACAAATCTGTTATGGTCAACAAAAAGTACTACCTATTGCTAGCGGGCTTATGCTCGGCAATGGTTGCACAACCAGCCTTCGCACAAGAAAGCCAAACGCAAAACACACAAGCACAAACCACCGGAGCACAATGGTCAAGTAGAGATATGACCTATCGCGGTGAAAGTTATGACGTTCTAGACTCCAACTACGTACCTAAATCACGCATGGGCCAACATCGTAAATTTATAAACCATCAATATGCTTATCCTGCAAAGCCTCGCAGCATGTGGGAAGTAGGTGTTGGCGGCGGTTTATATAATATTTTCGGAACAGTTCCCAGCTTGATGCTATGGCAAAAAGGCGGATATGGCTTAGATGCACATGTTCGTAAATCATGGGGATACGTATTTTCTACACGTATAGATTATACTTATGCTATAGGCAAAGGCCTTCAGTGGCAAGAATCTGACAACTTCAACTCAAACCCTGCATGGAATCAATATTATGTTGCAGCAGGTACTCCTAATGCTAACGCAACCCCTGTATTCTACAACTACAGAACTGAGACTTCACAGTTGAATGTAGATATGATTGCATCTACAAACAATATTCGTTTCCATAAAGCACGCACCAGCGTATCTTTCTATGGTTTCATAGGTCTTGGAGCTTTAGCATTTAAAACTTATGTAAATGCTTTAAATTCTAATTATCAACCTTACGATTTCGCATCTATTGTAGGAAATACTCCTCAGATATATCAAAATCGTAATAAAATCCGTAAGTCTTTACAATCTGCAATGGACAACACTTATGAAACTCCTGCAGAAAGCGAAGCTGGACAACGTCGTCCTGAAATTTTCGACAAAAAGACTCTTGATTTAGCACCAAGCATCGGTGCAGGGGCTCAATTCCGTATCAGTAAACACTTCAATATTTACATTGAAGATCGCTTAACTGCTCCTACTGCCGAAAAACTAATGGACGGTCAACGTTGGGAACAACAAATCCATGGAACTCCTGTTTTAACTGGAGCTACAAACTATGTTAATTACCTTTCAATAGGTCTTAACTTCAACCTTGGCAATGCTAAGAAAAATGTTGAACCTCTATACTGGCTCAATCCTCTGGATTTTGCTTACAACGAGTTAAGCTATCCTCGCCACATGGTACTTCCAGAACCAATTCTGCCTGATTCAGATGGTGATGGTGTTACTGACCAATTCGACAAATGTCCTGGTACTCCTGCTGGTGTAGCTGTAGATACTCATGGTTGCCCAATGGATACAGATGGTGACGGTGTTCCTGACTATCGTGACAAACAATTGATCACACCTACAGAATGTCAACCAGTTGATGCTGATGGTGTTGGTAAATGTCCTTGTCCTGAAGCTTGCGGCAGTGTTTCTCACGAACAGTGTGGTAACATTGGTGCTGGTAGCATAATATTCACTAGCAACTCTGCTCGTATCAGTGCTTCTATGCAAGCTCAGTTAGCAACTTTGGCTGCTCAAATGCAAGCTAACCCAACTTGTAAAGTAGTTATTACTGGTGCTGGTAACGGTAGCAAAATACAACAACAGCGCTCTTGGGATCGCGTAAATGCTATCATCGCATATATGAGCGAAAAGAACAACATCGATCGTAACCGTTTCATATTCCAATACGGACAAGCTGGTGATGCTAACACTGTAATGTATCGTTCAGCTATGGCTGGTGAAGAAGGACCTGCTAACGTGGCTCCACCATTCCCTAACCTCAGAAGAGAAAAATAATCAATAGAAATTCTCTATAAAAAAAAGTCCTGCCAATAGCAGGACTTTTTTTATTGATTGATTTTAATAACTATCTAAGCTAGGTTCCTATTTATAATCAGAAGCTGGTTAACTTTTTATGGTACTTTAATAGCCCATCGATTGGGCTTTTTTCAATTTTACCAAATTCAAGTTCATATTGGTTACATAGATTTATAATTACGTCTTGAAATTCAAATGCTACAGAACCAGTAAAATATATGGGGAAATTCCAACTGCCCCGGTATTTTAGAATATGATAATGAAAGAAATCATTAAGACAGTCTTCTACAATATTCTCTACCATAAAATGTCCCCTGTTCTCAGCCAATAGCTGCACGAGGGTTGCAAGAAATCTGTTTGGGAATGGTTGAGAATAAAGACGGCTTATTATTTGAGATAAATCATTGCCAAACCTTTGCTCAAAACCCATTTTCAGCTCCATATCAAAGGTGTTATAAGCGTAATATTGTAATACACGCTTACCCATATAGTTACCGCTACCTTCATCCCCTGCTATAAATCCAAGTGAAGCTTGCTGCTCCTTTATTACTTTGCCGTTGTAATAACAGGAATTGCTACCTGTCCCCAATATGCAGATAATACCCTTATTGTCTCCGCACAAAGCCCTTGCTGCAGCCATCATATCACTCTCAACATCTACATTTTTGATATTAAAGTGCTTCTTTAATATTTGGGTCATCATGCGTTTTTTATCTGCATTTGCAGCACCTGCACCGTAATAAGACACCGAGTCTATAGGGTTCTTCTTATCATCCCATGGTAATTCATTTTCTAAAAGGGCAAGAATTTCATCAGTTCCCTGTAAGTACGGATTAATACCCGACGTTTTAAAATATACAGGCTTTTTGCCTTTTTTTATCAGGCACCAGTCGGTTTTTGTAGAGCCGCTTTCAGCAAGCAAGAATGAAGACATAAATAGATTATTATACAAATTTGCATCGTAAGGGTATAATTTCCTAATGCAATTTTCCTGGCATCAAAATCACTATTAACTTTAACAATGTAAATAGCTATCGTCTGATATTTATACTTTATTCTTTCGTTGAGCATTTGAGCCTAACTTTGTTTGCATATTGACATGAGCGGAAACAATACGGGTAAGCGCAAAGTTTGGACACCACTACTATTCTCCTTAATACTGATATTAGGAATGTTTCTTGGCTTTAAATTGCGGGATATACTTCGCAATAAAAGAGACATTCAAACAATAATAGAAAGGAATGACAGGCTGGAAGAAGTGATTGATCTGATTAATGAAAAGTACGTAGATACTGTAAATACGAACGTACTGTACAAGGATGCCATGTCAGGGATTTTGAGTCATCTCGATCCGCATACTGTTTATATACCTGCTGACGAATTAGAAAGTGTAAATGAAGATCTGGAGGGAGGCTTCTTTGGTATAGGCGTAGAGTTTTCAATAGTAAGAGATACAATAGAAGTAACATCACTTGTTGAAGGAGGGCCTGCAGAACATGCAGGCATGGAGATAGGCGATCAGCTTATTAAAGTTGGAGATAGTGTTGTTGCAGGCCAGAAAATAACATCGGAGCGGATAATTCGCATGTTGAAGGGCAAACAATATTCTCACGTGCTTCTTACTGTGAAGCAGCCTTTTTCTAATCTACAAAGGCATATCAACATTACCCGTGATGTTATTCCTATTCATAGCGTTGAAGCGAGCATTATGCTTGATAATGTTACAGGTTTTATCAAAATAGATCGTTTCAGTGCAAATACATACGATGAATTTAAAACCGCTTTAAAAGAATTAAAATCACAAGGATTACAGCAATTGATAATTGACCTTCGCGAAGACCCTGGTGGTTTCCTTGATGCAGCCACAAATATCGCCGACCAATTTCTCGATGATAATAAGCTCATTGTATATACAAAAGGCCAGCATTCTCCCCGCCAGGAATACAGAGCAGAGAAAAATGGCATGTTTGAGAAAGGACGGCTTGCAATATTAGTTGATGAAAGTTCTGCATCTGCAAGCGAGATATTAGCAGGAGCAGTACAGGACTGGGACAGAGGTGTAATAATAGGCAGAAGAACTTTCGGTAAAGGATTGGTACAAGAGCAATATGAGTTAGATGATGGCTCAGCTCTTCGCCTTACTATTGCCAAATATTACACACCTTCAGGCCGTTGTATTCAGCGCTCTTTTGCCAAAGGGAAAGAGGTGTATGAAGAAGATTTTGAAAAACGTTTTCAGGATGGTGAATTAACCGGCAAGGATATTAACAGCATACAGGATACTACCCGCTATTATACCGCAAATCATCGTCTGGTATATGGTGGTGGCGGCATTAAACCAGACGTGTATGTACCCTATGATACTTCGCGAATTTCAATGTCACTATTAAATATGCTGTATAGCGAAAATCTAAAAAATGTACTCTGGGATTATTATCTAAACAATAGAGCAAAACTAATTTTTAAAAATATACAGGATTATAAAGAACGGTTCAAAGCAGAGAACGAATTAGCATCAAGGTATGTTGCTGATCTGAAAAATGTACAGGAGCGTAAAGTAGCCGTAAAGATCTTAAGTAGCCCATTTGCTGCCGAATATTTTAGATTGCATATAAAGGCGCAAATGGCAAGATACCTTTTTAAGGATAACGGTTATTATGCTGTCATGGCGCAGGATGATAATGCGATACAAAAAGCCATGCAAATAATACATAGTGATAACTACCTACAACTGGTAAGGCGGCAGTGATCGCAACCAGTTTATTTCGTTAATATTTTGCGCATCCGCACAATAGGTCTGATGACCATTTGTTAGCACCCAATACCTGCATTGCATGGTCCTTTGGTAATTTAATAATTGATTCAAAGAGGCCTCGGAGATAACTATTTCAGGAGCTTTGCATTCCACTAACATCCAGGGCTGATGCGTTCTATCATAGATCACTACATCAAAGCGTTTATTTAACGTGCCCACTTTTATTTTCTTTTCTACCGAAGTTAAAGCGGTTGGATATTGCATACCATCTTTGAAATATGCTATTACGTATTGCCTGACATGTTCTTCAGGCGTTAGTACCAACCAGCGTTTTCTTATTGGGTCGAAGACTAGTGTGTTATTTTCTTCCCGCTTTAATTTTAATTGTATTCCTGAAAAATCCAGTGTTATCATGCAAGTTCAAAAGTAAATAACCTAAAACTCAAATTTATTAACTTTATTAAGTCAAATAAGCTGATATTATGAAAACAAAACAGGAGATAGTAGAAAACTGGCTACCAAGATATACCGGTTTGGAGTTGAAAGAATTTGGCAAATACATCCTTCTTACCAATTTCAGCAATTATGTAAAGATCTTTGCTGATATTCATACAGTGCCCATAATGGGACAGGATAAACCCATGCAGTGCGCCACTGCAGAAGGTATAACTATTATCAATTTCGGGATGGGAAGCCCCGGAGCTGCGACTGTGATGGATCTGCTTTCAGCAGTTTCGCCCAATGCTGTTTTGTTTTTAGGTAAATGTGGCGGCCTGAAGAAAAAGAACAAGGTAGGCGACCTGATACTGCCAATTGCTGCAATCAGAGGAGAAGGTACAAGTAATGACTACTTTCCTGCCGAAGTACCTGCAATGCCTGCTTTTGCTTTGCAAAAGGCTATTTCTACCACCATCCGTGATTACGCAAGAGATTACTGGACAGGCACCGTATATACTACAAACCGCCGGGTATGGGAACATGACGATGATTTTAAAGCCTATTTGAAACGCATCCGTACTATGGCTATTGATATGGAAACCGCAACTATTTTTACCACAGGCTTTTTTAATAAAATACCTACCGGCGCTTTGCTATTAGTATCAGACCAGCCTATGCTGCCTGAGGGCGTTAAAACTGCTGAAAGTGATATTACCGTCACTAAAAACTATGTTGAAATGCATGTGCGGATTGGCATAGACTCTCTGAAGCAATTAATAAATAACGGCCTTACTGTAAAACACCTAAAGTTTTAATGCAGGAAGCACATCCAATATTATCTGTTCAAAACCTGCAAATTGGTTTTGAAGGCACTCATCCTTTCACTGCTGTACATGATATTTCATTCAAACTAGAGAAAGGGAAAACACTTGCCATAGTCGGTGAAAGTGGTTCGGGGAAATCGCTTACTGCTTTTGCAATAATGGGATTACTACCCGGCAATGCAACGCTTAAAGGAGAGATAAATCTATTTACCAATAACCAGCAATGCAATCTAACTCAAATTACAGATAATGATACCTGGTATCAACTGCGTGGTAAAGATATTGGTATAATATTCCAGGAGCCAATGAGCTCACTCAATCCTATAATGACGATAGGAAGACAGCTTACAGAAAGTACCATCACACATCAAAATGTAACAGAAAGCCAGGCAAAAAAGATGGCAATAGGCTGGTTGCGAAAAGTACAGTTGCCCAATCCTGAAAAAATATATAGCAGATACCCTCATCAACTTTCAGGTGGACAAAAGCAGCGGGTAATGATTGCCATAGCAATGTGCAACAATCCAGTACTTTTAATCGCGGATGAACCTACTACGGCGCTTGATGTTACAATACAAAAAGAGATTGTCAGGTTAATGCAGCAATTGCAAAAAGAGCACAATACAGCATTGATCTTTATCACACACGATCTTGCTTTAGCAGCTACTATTGCTGATGAAGTACTTGTAATGTATCAGGGAAACATCATGGAATATGGCTCAGCACAACAAGTATTAAAATCACCACAGCATCCTTACACAAAAGCATTGCTGGCTTCAAAACCGACACCACAGCAAAAAAATCATTTATTACCTACTGTTTCAGACTTTTTAGCTGCAGATACAACTCAATCTTCAATTGATCTAATCCATCAAACACAATATTCCACCAATGCAAGTAATGAGAATTTGCTACAGGTGAATAATCTGCGTATATGGTTTGCAGAAGATAAAAACCTGTTTGGCAAGCCACTGCAATATTTCAAAGCAGTAGATGATGTATCATTTACACTACGGAAAGGCGAAATATTAGGACTTGTGGGTGAAAGCGGATGTGGCAAAAGCACGCTAAGCAGAAGCCTAATCGGTTTATTGCCGGTACGTGAAGGTCAGATAATCTTTAAAGGAAAAGACCTTGCGCATGTCGCAAAACGTGAATGGAGAACCATCAGACAGCAGATACAGATGATCTTCCAGGACCCTTACTCGTCATTGAACCCACGCATGACGATAGGCGACGCTCTCATGGAACCTATGCTTGTACACAAAATTGTTCCCAGAAAGCAATTGAAGCAGGAAGCGCAACGTTTGCTTGACTTAGTACATCTTCCAAGCGATTCATTAAAACGCTATCCTCACCAATTTTCCGGCGGACAGAGACAGCGTATTGGAATTGCCAGAGCGCTTTCCTTACGTCCTCAATTGCTTATCTGCGATGAAAGCATATCTGCACTCGATGTTAGTGTGCAAGCTCAAATACTTAATTTACTCAAAGAACTTCAACAGGAATTTCAACTTACTTATCTTTTTATCTCACACGATCTTTCCGTTGTCTATTACATAAGCGATAGAGTGATGGTAATGCAACAAGGGAAAATAGTAGAGACGGGCGAAGCAGAGCAAGTGCTAAAACATCCTAAAGATGCATATACCCAACGCCTGATCGACGCCATGCCTTGAGCCTCGTAATCGCTAAATATTTATTATATTTATGATAATCAGTTATCATTGCGACTCCAATTGTTTGAATTCGAAGACCAGGCTTGGTTT
>DATNFP010000175.1:0-21803 GCA_035606335.1 Flavipsychrobacter sp.
TATTTTTTATCTTGGCATTATGTTCCCTACGAAAACCTTGAAGTGTACAAAAAAGCATACATCACAAACCAAACCGTCTATCGTCTATTAAAAGAAAACAAAGAAATTCCTCGATTTGCAAGAGATCAATTAGGCAGAGCAAGCCTCAGTATTATGCTTAATATTGCTGAGGGCAGCGCTAAATTCAGCAAGAAGGATAGAAGGAATTTTTATGTTACAGCAAGGGTTCTATTTTTGAATGCTGCATTGATTAGTTTTCTGAATGGCGAAGGAGAAATTAATCAGGAAATGAAAGCAGAATTGTCTTCCTCATACGAGGAAATTTCAAGAATACTCTTTACAATGATCAAAAATCTCGAAGAATGACAACCTGCTAAATATTTTTTATGCCAGAACAATGGAATAACTTTTTTGTAATGGTGGGTACTGGTGCGGCAGCGCTTGCAGGCCTGATTTTCGTCGCGATGTCTATCAAGCACGAGATCATTATGAAAAACACAACCCATAAAAACCGGGCAATTAACATGCTCACGGGCTTCACTGCAATTTTCATGGCAAGCAGTTTTGCACTTATTGGGAATCAAAATCTTGAAATGCTCGGCTTTGAATGGCTTGTTCTATGGCTCATCGCAACTATTATCTTCATTAGGGGCTACGTTATAGCTATCAGATCGGGTATGAGTTCTATTGGATTGAACATGCCGAGACTTGCAGGTAGCACAATATGTTACCTCGCTGAAGTTATAAGCGCAATTTTCCTTATTCTTGGATATAGCTCAGGGTTTTACATCGCAGCTATCGCAATCATTGTCTTATTCGCGTTCCTCATTTCAGGAGCATGGCTCCTTATGATCGGCATTTACGAAGATCGAATTAAGTAATAAAAGTTGTTGTTATCCTGAACAAAGCCGTTAGCTTGGTGCATGGCTGTGCAGTGAAGTATCTCACTGATTAATGGCTCTCTTTATTCCCCCTCCGCTCCCGCTCTGTTTCTCGCTCTAATCTATTGCATTAAGTTTATTTCATTTGATAGGCTGATATTCCAGGATAAGAACACCATTATCGATCGCTCGCGAGCTTTTAAGCTCGAATCTTTTTAATTCGCGATTATCATCGAATATTCTCATCCCGCCGCCAATCGAAATAGGATATAACATCAATCGCAACTCGTCGACGAGGTCGTGATGAAGCAGCGATTTTACGAGTGTGGCGCTTCCATATACAAGAATATCACCGCCCTCTGTCTTCTTCAGCGCAGCGACATCTTCCAAATCGCGGAGGATATAGCTGTTGTTCCATTCCGCTTTTTGCAGGCTACTTGATACCACATATTTTGGCAACCGGTTGATAGGCTCACCGAATCCTGGATCAGTCTGAGCGGGCCAGTATTTCACGAATACTTCATACGTGTTTTTGCCCAATAACAAAGCATCCACATTCGCAAGCTCATCCACCTTGTACTTAGCTCCGGCTTCTGAAGAGCCGTGGTATTTAAACTGCCAGCCGCCATGAGGGTGATCTGTTTCATTGCCGCCAGGCGATTCGACAACACCGTCGAGAGTAATGAATTCTGTAACAATAATTTTTCGCATAATCTTTTTTTGTAAAACTAAAGAACATCCTTTGTTCAAGCGGGGTAGTAAAGCGACATTAAATAGGGAAAATGCGTCTTGTTGAAAAGATAGATGAGGTTCTCTGTATTTAAAGCTAAATATCCTATTGTCATCCTGAACGAAGCCCCTGGCTTTGCGCATAGCTGCGAAGTGAAGGATCTCACTAATTAAGGGGTTCCTTTTTTTTTGTTTCTTTGCTCTTAAATCTTTTTCGCATCAAAATAAGTCTAAGCCAAAGTATTTAAACAAACTACCTTATCCACATTATTACCAATTAACCCATCCTGATCAATAAATTTGAGAAACGGATCAGTGCGCTATGGCCTACTACGAGATAACAATCACTTGCAAAGACGGAAATATAAAGCGCGGCATTCGCGAAGATAATATTGACAATATTGATCAATACTACCAAAAGATTTGCTACAAAGCATTGCACACTTTAAAAGATAAGCTCCAGTCTTGTGAGGTAGTAATGCTACCAAAGGATTGTAAGAAAGTACAGGACTATATTAAGAGAGCAAGGCAATCCAGGTCTTAAAGCTGTTGATTAGCCTTTGTTATAGCAATGAATTGATTGTGTCTACAATAACTTTCACCAGCTCAATATCAATCTTGTTGGCCCCAATGTCCGTTTTATCCATTACAGCCCTGTAGTTTCTTTCTTCGTCTTTTTCAAGCGTTACTTCTACTGTATCTATTAGCACAAAGATCTTGTATGTATAGCCTTGCTTCGAGATCCTCACTTCGAATTCTCTTTCTTCTCCTTTGTAGGTAATTGGTAAAACAAACAACTCATCCATGCCATATAAACTACAATTCAAATTTACGAATTCACCTCACAAATTCCCTCGCTCTCTTTCTGTTTCTCCACACTCAATTATGCTGGCTTGTACCGAAGCAATACAATCCCATTTTGCAAGGGCCGTGCCTCCATAAGCTTTAGCTGTTTGGCGTTTTCCACCATTTTGTATATAGGTAGTCCATCGCCAAGTATTGCCGGATTTACAAACAAATGATATTCGTCTATCAGCCCATTCTTAATTAATGAGGACGCAAATTTGCTTCCACCATACACTATAATGTCTTTCCCGTCACCTTGTTTCAGTTTATTAATTTCAGTAGTCAGGTCACCTGAGTTTACTTTAGTATTATGCCAGTCTGATCCATCAACAGTTTTCGAAAAAACGATCTTCGGTGTGTCCACCATCTTTTTAGCAAACGAATATTGCGGATCATTCGGGTTCTTTGTTATCTCCGTCCAATAGGGGATAAAACCTTGAGCAAGTTTTCTGCCCATAAGTATGGTGCCTGATGTATCGATCAGATCGGTGGCGCATTCTATGAACCCTTCGTCCGGAGTCCATGTTATCCAATCCATTTTATCGTTTGTATCGGCGATATATCCGTCCAGCGATGTCTGTAGTTGCAATTTTACTTTTTTCATTTTTTTAAATGTTTAATCCGTGAAGAGAATATTTATATGAATGTTTGTGAAAATCTTGGGTGAGCTCGCGCTATTTATTAGAAAGCTGCGCGGAGCTTTGAATTACGCAAACCTACTCCGCACCATATCAATATGCCAAATACGATAGGGAACCAGAATGGCTGTCCCACCCTTAGCATAACAGAAACGGCGCCGCCTAGGTATCCTGTTAATAAAATAGCGCCTATTAAAGCTGTCCGTGGTATGGCATACAAGATGGTACAGATCAGCAATACAATGCCAATAGGTTGTATAAGATCAGCAGGCCATCCTAATTGAACAGTCCCCTGCATTGCAGGTGCTGCCTTTGCTATTTTCATGATTGAGTCCATCAGCAGGAACAATATGCAGATAATGCTGATTATTCTCCCTGTCCATAATACCTTCTTCGAAGGTGTTTCTTTTGTCGTAATAGATTGTTGCATTGTCATAACTGAATGTTTTTAGTTTATGATGCAAACCTATTACAACTTATTTTCTTCGACACTGTGTAAGTGCGACAATCTTAATGGTGCATTGCGGCATATTTATAAACAGGAAGGATCAATCGAATAATTTGCCTATAGTAGTTGTCATACTGAGCAATAGGGAATGTATCTTCTAAAATGTATCTCCGCTCTCTTTCTGTTTCTCCGCTCTCATCTTACCAGCTTTTGCCAAAAGAATAGCTGGCCTTCAGGGTAAGCCCATTATATCCCCACTTAAAATGACTATCGTTGTCATTTATTTTTGCGTTCACTTCAAAATTAAGCCCGCTATACCCAAGCGCTACACTCAGGTTATCTACTATATTATACATCAGGCTGGCGTCATAAGTGAATATGCTCCCATGCACACTGCCTATCGTAAGCCCTAAATATCCCAGTGAGCCTTGCAGTGCAAAGTGCCTGCTTATTGCATATCCTCCCCATATTTCCAGATCAGGTAGTGGCGCAGTAAAGTTAAAGCTGTTGGGTGTTGTAGTGGTATTGCCTTCAAGTTCCAGTGCTACATGGCCACCAATTATATGCGCTCCTATCGCCACGCCTGCTTCATAGGTTGGTCGTGAAAGAATAGAATAGCCATAAGAAACCTGGTAGATAGCGGTATTAAACGTAGCATGCACAGTTGTATTTACATTGTAGGTAGTATCCCCAAAATTGATGTCTTTATCCAGAGTATGCACAGATGATCTCGCAATGTTGTAATAGCTGAATGCTATACGCGACCTGCGTGAGATGCGGAACTGCACATCGCCTATAAAAGTAGCTGAGCTTTTAGCAAAGCCCAGATCGTTTTCAAAATTTATTTCTGTACCCGTATTACCATTGTTGCCATCCACTTTCAGCACAGTGTTATTTACCGGTAAATAAAGTCCGGCTGATATACGGAATTGTTGCACCCACCATGGCGCTTCATTTTGTGTTTCAGTTTGGGCGTAAGAAGTATAGCAGGTTAAAGCAAGCAACAATGATGTAATAAATCTTCTCATGAGAATTTTTTTAAAAAATAATCGAATACACGAGATCCTTTATTACGATAAAGATATTTCAAAGACATTGATTTTGCTATAGATACATAACAATAAAATGTAAAATTGTTGCATGCCTCTATCTCCCGATAATAGGGGAGAAAAGAACTTTATTCTGCAAAGTAGTTTTGCATTAAATAAAAATTAACCACAAAAATTTTACAGTTATGAAAACGATTACACCTCGCATTCTTTTCTTTGTTTGCATTTTGCTTGCAGGCAGTTATTGTGCTTTTGCACAGCAAACGAGCTTGTTGCAGAAATTATCTAAACCGCAGATAAATACTGCCGATCATAAAAATATTCAGCCCGCGGGCAGTCTGCAGTCAGCAGAAAAAACTACCGGAACTGCATATAGAATAATTCAGGGAACAGAAGCCGCGTACGATGGAGCAGCTTACACACCTGTTGATTCTCTAGCACTTAGTTATTCCGGCGATCGTGGTTCCGATCTTGCAAAAAACTTATTACAATACGATCTGGGTATCGAATGGGCTTACAATGCAAGCACAACATCTTATAATAATTATTTTAAGGCATCACAAACTTTTGATGCCCACAATAATATCTTAACCAATTCGTACGTGTATTGGATACCCTGGCTTAGCACTTATCGCAATACCAGCAGGACTGTAAATACTTATGATGCTAATAATAATCTTCTTACCGCCCTGCAACAGAACTGGGATACAGTAGCCAATGCGTGGACAAATTCTTCGCAGGATATTTATACTTACGATGCAAATAATAACATGCTGTCAGAGCTATTTCAAAATTGGACATCAGGTGCATGGGTAAACAACTTCCAGTATCAATATACATACGATGCCAGCAATAATATGCAAACTGAAACTTATGCATATTGGTCAGCAGGTTCCTGGATGAATGAATATAATTATTTGTTCACTTACGATTCACACAATAATATAGCCACAGACCTGCAACAGGAATGGACATCAGGCTCATGGCAAAATTCAAATCAAAGTACTTATACCTACGACGCACATGAAAATGAGTTGCAGGAATTAGATCAGTATTGGTCATCAGGCTCATGGGAAAATAACCGTAGAATTTTATCTACTTACGATGGAAGCAACAATCAGCTCACAAATGCTACACAGGATTGGGCATCGAGTGCCTGGGAAAATAATTCAATGTACACCTACACCTACGATTCCAAGAATAATCAGACATCGTCTATTTACCAGCAATGGGATCATGTTGGTAGCGTATGGGTAAATAACCAGAGAACACGTACTACTTATACTTCTTTCAATCAGCCGCAAATTATTACAAACGATGAATGGAACACTGGCGGTAGTATCTGGCAACCAAGTACAGGCGATCAGCAGGAACGTTTATATTATCAAAGCTATAGTACTACCGGCGTAGAAAATGTAGCTCATACAGATGGAACAGTAAATATATATCCATCACCGGCCAGCAATGTTATCAGTATCGATCTTAACTGGAATAACGCTCAGCCTTCCGTAATTGCGATATATGATGCCACAGGGCGTATCTATAGACAATGGCAAGTATCTTCAGCTACTACTTACCATGCACAGGTTCCTGTATCTGATATGCCTGCTGGTAATTACTTTGTTAAGGTAATTGGTGGTCAATCACAATTGGAAAAAACAATAACCATTATTCACTAATAATTTTCCTTAGGGAGCTTTCGCTTCTTATTTCTTAGGGAGGCCTTATGGCCTCCTTTTTTTGATTGATTAGTTTCTGATTTCTACTCGGATAAATCTTCTGATAAAAAATCCCAGTAGATCACTATCTACCTGTTCTATAGGATGTGCAGTGTTAGGTAATATTCCCATCTGTGCATTAGGGAGTGTTTTATAAATTGTTACTGTTTCTTCCAGGCTTACCATTTTATCACGATCCCCCAATAATATAAGCGCTGGTATATCAATGGTAGCATAATCTTCCCGCTTCAGAATATTATTTCTTCCTAATGACTCAAGCATTAGAGAAGACTTATGCAGTATCTCCTTCCAATCGTTTGGTTGATGTCGCTGCTGTAGCGTTTGAGCAAAAGCCGGGATTTTACTTTCAATTTTTTCGGGGTTAAGCATTTGTATTTCTCTGGCTGCTATTATTTCATCCCAATGAAATTTTGTTGCAAGCGTGATGATCTTAGTAATTTTTTCAGGATAGTGTTTTGCTATATACATACCCACGTAGCCGCCCATACTATAGCCAAATATTGATACTTTGTTTAGATTGTTTGCTTCCAGAAAGTTCAGTACATCTTTCGCAAATGTTTCAATGGAGAAGTTGGTAGGCATTCCTTTGCCGCCATGCCCTGAAAAATCCAAAGTATACACTTTAAAGTCTTTCGCTAAGATTTCGCTTAGTGACAGCAATTGATCAGAAGCGCCAATAGCACCATGCAGTAACAATAAAGGTTGCATCTCGTGAAGATAGAATGATTTTAAAATAAGTAAATGATAAAAAATATTGAACTATAGTTATCTTATATGTTCTTCCATACCACAGCCACAACCGCGAGACTTGGAAGTATAACAGGAAATTAACCCAATGATTGTAAATAGTGTGAGAGAAAGAAATAACAGGCGGAGTATTTTGTTCATGCTTGATTGTATTAACGATACTTTTTAAAAGTAATCAATTATATAAAATGTGAATATTCTTTACTCTTGTTCATCATTTATCCTTTTATTTTTGCTTTGGCGATGCTATTATTGTTGTTGACCCAAATGAAAATACCAATTATCGATGGGAAATTATTGGGGAATAAATGGGAAATCATTGGGGTATGAAAATTTCATAACTGGCTGATTACCAGGAAAAGATTGTGGAAAGGTGATTTTTATTACTCAATGGGAAATTTTAAAAAATTGCCTCTGCGTAATGCGACATTAAATTAATTACAAATGGAGACATTCATTTCAATCCTTCGGGGAATTAACGTAACAGGATACAATACGCTTCCTATGGCCGATTTAAGGGCTATGTATGAAGAGATGAAATTTAAAGATGTTACAACTTATATACAGAGTGGTAATGTTATATGTAAAGGCGCTAATGCATCTGATGAAGGTCTTGCTCAAAAAATTGAAAAGGCCATCCTGAAGAAATTTAATTTAACTGTTCCTGTTATCATAAGAACGGTAAAAGAAATTGATAAAGTTATTGCAGCCAACCCTTTTACAAAACGAAAAGATGTTGACTTGCAGAGATTGTATGTTACATTTCTCGCGGAGAATCCTCAAAAAGCCAATTTAGCGGCAATAAAAAGCTATAACAACCCACCTGATGAATTTGTTATTTTGGGTAAAGAAGTATATCTGTATTGCCCCAGTGGCTATGGCAATACTAAATTGTCTAACACCTTTTTTGAAAATAAGCTTAAAGTAAAGGCTACAACCCGCAACTGGAAAACAGTAAATAAGCTGCTCGAGCTTGCTACAAAATAGTTATCTATCTTTCTGCAGGCGTTAATCTTATTTCCTTTTTCCGGTTATCTCTTAAAACACCTACATATTGAAACTGCCCTATCTTTTCTTCCGTAAGCATTTTAAACAACTCGTCAGATGTCTCCACCATTTGGTCATTAAAAGCAAAGAGAATATCACCACTCAGTACGCCTGCTTTTTCCGCTGGGCTGCTATTTTCAACTTGTGTGATAAACAAAGCTTGTTTGTTCTTAATTTCCGATACGGCTCTCAGCTTAGGTACTATGTCTATCTGTTGCATCACAATTCCCAGGTAAGCACGTTTTATTTTACCAAAACGTATCAATTGATTAGCCACCGATTTAGCAGTATCTATACTAATAGCAAAACACAATCCTTGCGCACCATTGATTGTAGCCGTATTTACTCCTACTACCCGGCCATCAGCATTTATCAAAGGGCCCCCTGAATTACCGGGATTTAACGCTGCATCAGTTTGTATCATGCTATCTATCATTCTGCCGGTTTCAGTACGCAAGCTTCGCCCTAAAGCACTCACAACGCCTGTAGTCACTGTATGCTGGAAGCCAAGAGGATTACCTATTGCAATTACAAGTTGTCCTATTTTTAGTTCGGCTGCATCACCAAGCGTAGCAGGAACAAAATCGATAGCTGATATTTTCAATATGGCAAGGTCTGTATCGGGATCTTCGCCTACCAGTACAGCAATATGACTGCTGCCATCATACATAATAATATTTAGCTTCTTAGCCCCATGCACCACATGACTATTAGTAAACAAATACCCATCCGACGAAAACAGAAAACCAGAGCCTGTTCCAGAAGGCACATCCTTGCCATTTCGTTCATTGATCCGTTCTATTTTAACCACTGCCGTGCGCACACTATCGACGGCACTAATAATGGTTTGAGAATAATTGTCCATAAAAAGATGATGTCAAAACACAAACCATTATATAAACAGTCTAAATAAGCTGTTTTTTTGGCAAATAAATCGTTGAGAATGGACAATTGGTCAGTAAAAAGTTATATATGTGACATGTTGTAAATAGTAATCAGAAAAATGCATCCTCAAAATGAAGTATCTCTTTTATATTTCCCCTATCCAGCAGCACACTTATTATATCAAAACGGATGGTATTATGCTCTGGATTGGCTTCTATGTATGCCTCGGCAGCTATTTTCAGGAAACTTTGTTTTTTGGCTGTTACAGCCTCTTCAGGAAAGCCAAAATCAAAGTTGCTGCGGGTTTTCACCTCTATAAAGATTAAAATATCACCTTTTTTAGCAATTATATCCACTTCCTTCTTCCCAAAGCACCAGTTGCGCTGTAAAATAGCATAACCATTTTTTAGCAAAAAGTTTCCTGCAATTTCTTCCCCTTTTATGCCAGTTTCGTTATGTTTGGACATTGAAATCGAAAATATGAAAGATTTAGTATTAAACTTTACTACCCAATTACATGAGGCACTTATTATTGGACAGAATTATCGTTTCACTGCTTCTGAAAAAGAATTTCATAATGTGGTTCTTACCGGCTTAGGCGGCAGTGGAATCGGAGGGTCTATTACCCAGAATTATGTGTTCGATAAAATGTCAATTCCTTTCATCGTCAATAAAGATTATTTTCTTCCTTCTTTTGTCGATTCAAATTCTTTAGTCATTGTTTCATCTTATTCCGGTAATACTGAAGAAACCGTTGCGGCGATGCAGCAGGCTATTAAAGCTAAAGCAACTATTGTTTGTGTTACTTCCGGTGGTAAAGTCGCAGAGATCGCTAAAAAGAAAAAGATAGATTGTGTATTGCTTCCAGCCGGTATGCCACCACGTGCATGTCTTGGATATTCTGTAGTACAGGTGCTCTATACTTTATCTCATTTTGGCCTTATAAATTATGATTTTGAAAAAAATATAAAAGCCTCTATCAAGCTGCTAAATGCTGATGAAAAAGACATTCAGCAGAAAGCCCGCGCAGTAGCCAAAAAGCTGTTTGAAAAATTGCCAATAATCTATACGGCCTCTGATTTTGAAGGTGTAGCTGTTCGTTTTCGTCAGCAGATAAATGAAAATAGCAAAATGCTTGCATGGCATAATGTATTGCCCGAAATGAATCATAATGAATTAGTAGGATGGCGTGATAAAGATGCAAGTAAGGCTGTGGTAATTTTAAGGAATGAAGATGATTACGAACGTGTACAAATGCGTTTAGAAATAAATAAAAAAGTATTTAAAAAATACACTCCAAATATAATTGAGATTGTATCGAAGGGCAAAAGCTATTGGGAAAAAGTATTCTATATCGTGCATCTTACCGATTGGGTATCTGTGATGCTTGCTGATCTGCGGAATGTTGATGCTACAGAAGTGAAAGTGATAGATTTTCTTAAAGGAGAATTAGCTAAGGCCTAATTAGATTCTCTTAAAATCATAAAAATAAAGACCATCAACAAGATGGCCTTTATTTTTATAAGAAAGTTGATTAGTGCAATGATTTTGCATCATTCAGAAACTGCTGCAGACCTATATCTGTAAGAGGATGCTTTAATAGGCCTAAAATTGAGCTAAGAGGACAAGTGCATACATCTGCTCCCGCTTCGGCACAACGTACTATGTGTAACGGGCTGCGGATAGAAGCTGCTAAAACTTCCGTCATATATCCCTGGGCATTGTAAATGCCCACTATTTGTTCTATGAGCTGTACTCCATCCCAACTACTATCATCTATACGACCTATAAAAGGTGATACAAATGCTGCTCCCGCTTTGGCTGCAAGTATTGCCTGTCCTGCAGAAAATACCAATGTACAGTTAGTTTGTATGCCATTGTCTGTAAACCATTTGATGGCCTTTACACCATCCTTTATCATTGGCACTTTTACAACGATATTTTTATGAATAGTAGCAAGCTTTTTGCCTTCACTTACTATTTCATCAAATGTGGTACCTAATACTTCTGCGCTAACTGGGCCATCTACAATTTCACATATTGTTTTGTAATGCTGCGTAATAGCATCATGACCCTTTATTCCTTCTTTAGCCATTAAAGTAGGATTGGTAGTTACACCATCAAGAATGCCGAGGTCGTGGGCTTCCTTTATCTGTGCAAGATTAGCAGTATCTATAAAAAATTTCATTGATTTAGTATTTCGATGGCAAAGTTAGTCAAATAATTAGCTGTTGCCAGACATGAGGAGTTAAGTTTGAAATAAAGAAAAAGTGTAATAAAAGGCAGGAATAAAAAACTGGCAAGTTACTCACATCGCACCGCTACGACCGCCCGCCCTTGCTACATTCCTGTCCTGGGGGATTCAGCAGGAGCTGGCCGTATAAGACTTGCCAGGGTGGCAAAGATAAAGAAGATTTTTTGATTTTAGTTACTTAGAAAAAGAAAAAGTGCAAGATTTACTTGCACTTTTCATATGAGGTTTATTTTCGGATGTTATTAATTCAAAATTGTCTCCATTACATCTTTTAATATGTCGTCAGTTTCTGTTTTGCTGTTGCCTTCTGCATAAACACGTAGCAATGGCTCGGTACCTGAAGCTCTTAACATGATCCAGCCACCATTATCCAGCAGGTATTTTATACCATCTGTATTTTCAATCTTGTTGAATGTATATTTTCCAAACTTGCTATATCCAGATGCTGCGGCTTTTTGTATTATCGCATTCTTTTTGTCGTTTTCAATATGTAGATCGTTACGTTCGTAAACAAACCTGCCAACTACTGCGTATACCTCTTCACATAATTCTTTTAGTGTTTTGCCTGTTTGTGTCATGAACTCATATAGAAGCAGCCCATCATAAATACCGTCGCGTTCGGGTATGTGTCCTTTCACTGCTATACCACCGCTTTCCTCCCCACCTACCAGCACATCTTCTTTTGTCATTATCTCGCTGATATATTTAAAGCCAACAGGAGTGACTTCAACAGGTAATCCATAGCTTTCACACATTTTCTTTACCCTGTCTGTTACTGAAAATGCGATGGCTACTTTGCCATTCATCTTTTTGTATTTATGCAGGTAATGTATCAGTAACAATATGATATTATGTGCATCAACAAAATTGCCATCTTCATCATATAATCCAATGCGATCTGCATCTCCATCTGTAGCTAAGCCGATTTTAATTTCAGGAGTAGTGCGCACTGTATGGGCTAATTCCTGCAGATTTTTATCAAGAGGCTCAGGTGCCTGTCCATGAAATCCGGGATTATCATCGCAATGTATCAATGCGGCATTAGGCAATAGGCGACGAATCACATTTTGACCAGCTCCAAACATTGCATCATAAGCCATTTTAAATGGTGACTTATTCAATGCATTAAAATCAAATTTTTCCTGGAGATAACTCACATACATCTCTTCCAGCTTCACGTATTCCAGTAGTCCTTGTGATTCCCAATATGATAATGGTTGTTCTGGCATTGTTACATCAGTGGGTATCAATGCTTCTACAGCCGCAATGTCTTTGGGATTAGAAGGGCCGCCATGAGCACCTTTTAGCTTATACCCGTTATAAGTAGGAGGGTTGTGAGAAGCTGTGATGACAACACCTTGTTGAGCTTTTAAATGTAATACACCCATCGAAATCATTGGTGTGCTAACAGTACCTTTATCTAACAATACTTTTACTCCGTTAGCACATAATACTTTAGCCACCGTTTCTGTAAAAAGGCCACCACCAAAACGGTAATCGTGTCCCACTACAACCTTTGGTTTATCATTCTGCTGCAACAGCCAGTCGGCCAAAGCCTTACTTACACGAGCTACATTGTAAACTGTAAAATCCAGCGCTATGATCGCGCGCCATCCGTCTGTACCAAATTTTATTTTATCGGGCGACATGGGGTCATTTTTTATAATTCGTAATAGTTGCCTGCATAGCGGTTTTGTAAACAGGCAGGCAAAAATAATAAACATTTGTTCGGGGTTATTTAATTTTATTGAAAATTCTGTACAATGGCCGACAAGCTAATCTCCATCGATCCCGCTACAGGGCATGAAATTGCCACTTATGATGTTCACGATGAGCAATATGTGGAAAATGCCGCTCAGCAAGCACAAAAGGCATTTGAAGACTGGCGCAAGACCTCATACCGTGATCGTGGGGCTGTTTTGAAAAAGATAGCCAAACAATTGAGAAAGCAGAAGGAAGATCTGGCAGCATTGGCCACTAAAGAAATGGGAAAGCCAATACAGCAGGGCAGGGATGAGGTGGGAAAATGTGCAGCAACCCTGGAATATTATGCAAAAGAAGGTGCAAGGTTTTTAGCTGACGAAATGGTTGCGACCGATGCTCGTAAAAGCTATGTGTCGTTCCAGCCTATGGGAGTTATACTGGCAATTATGCCATGGAACTTTCCCTACTGGCAAGCTTTTCGTGCAGCAGCCCCTGCACTGATGGCTGGGAATGCAATGTTGCTAAAGCATGCATCTAATGTTAGTGGTTGTGCAGTTGCTATTGAAAAGGTAATTATGGATGCGGGCGCTCCAAAAGGGTTGTTTCAGACTTTATTACTACCTTCTTCAAGAATAGAGGCACTAATAGGACATCGTGTGGTATCAGCAGTTACTCTTACGGGCAGCACAGCAGCCGGTAGTAAGGTAGCAGAAGCAGCAGGCCGTAATCTAAAAAAGCAGGTATTAGAACTGGGGGGTAGTGATGCTTATGTGATACTGGAGGATGTAAATATTGATAAAGCTGTAGAGATATGTGTGAATGGGCGATTAGTAAATAGCGGACAAAGCTGTGTTGCCGCCAAACGGTTTATTGTGGTAAAATCTATTCGCAAAAAGTTTGAGAAGAGAATGATGGAAAAAATGTCGCAAGCCACTTTTGGCAATCCATTCGATGAAAATAATAGAATCGGCCCGATGGCTCGCAAAGACTTACGTGACCAGCTTCATCAGCAAGTGGTAAAAAGTATTGAAAAAGGAGCGATCCTTTTGTGTGGGGGCATTGTTCCTGATGGAGAAGGTGCCTATTATCCGCCTACAGTACTGACGAATGTGCAAAAAGGAATGCCGGCATACGATGAAGAATTGTTTGGACCTGTTGCCGCCATTATTGAAGCTAAAAATGAAAAAGAAGCATTAAGGTTAGCAAATGATAGTGTTTATGGATTGGGTGGTGCTATCTTATCAAAAAACAGGGTAAGGGCAGAAAAACTTGCTGTTAAAGAACTACAGGCAGGTAGTTGTTTTGTAAATGCTGTTGTGCATTCGGATGCCCGCTTGCCTTTTGGAGGCATTAAGCATAGCGGGTACGGAAGAGAGATCGGCACATTTGGTATCCGGGAGTTTGTGAACATAAAAACCATTTATATTAAATAGAAAATCGCTAAGAATAATGTACACTTATTTAGCATTAGGAGATTCATATACGATAGGGGAAGAGGTTCCGATGAAAGAAAATTTTCCTCACCAGGTAGTTCAACTACTTCGTAAAGAAAAATTTGATGTTGCAGAGCCTGTTATCATTGCCACAACAGGATGGACGACAGATGAATTAGCAGCGGCAATACGGGAACATGCTATTAAGGAAACATTTTCATTTGTTACTCTATTAATAGGAGTGAATAATCAATATCGTGGCCGTACACTTGACAATTACAAACAGGAATATATTCAGCTGCTCGACCAGTCTATCGTGTTTGCCAATGGGCATGTACAAAATGTTTTTGTCTTATCTATTCCGGATTGGGGAGTAACTCCGTTTGCAGAAGGGAGGGACAGGGCACAGATAGCAAAAGAAATAGATGAGTACAATAAAGCAAATAAAGAAATAACACTTGCTTATAAATGTAACTACCTGGATATTACAGATAGTACCCGTAAAAATGCGAATGATGCAAGCTATACTGCAAAAGATGGCCTTCATCCATCTGCAAAAGAATATACTGTATGGGCTGAACGGTTGGTGCCAATGATAGTAAAAGTATTAAAGCGATAAGTCTTTACTGGATGATTTCCACATATTTGAATTTATTTCTAGTTTTTCAGGATCTCAGAGCATTGTCTTGAATCCCTATTATGATTCAAGACAATTATCCTATTTTGTAAGTTACAATGCTTGTAAAAGGTTTCCCAAAAGGGTGATAAAAGGGGTGATTATGTTTTTCTAAGTAGTTATGATAAATAAACTCACTAAGAATGTATCATTTTAATCCGTCTGTAATAAAATAGAAATGCCATACAAGGTCATTTTTATTTTTTACTATGAAAAAATTATACACGCTTGTTTTAGCATATTCCTGTTTAATGTTTGGCAATGATACTTTTTCACAGACATGGACTCAAAAGAAAGATTTTGCAGATGGACTTACAGAAGGCGCTTTCTCATTTACTATTAATGATACCATCTACGTAGGTGGGGCTGGCGATACAAAATTCTTTAAGTATGATGCAGGTGCGGATAAGTGGACTCAAATGAACACCACACCTGGCGTATCGCTTGCAAGAGAATACGCGATTGCTTTTGCCATTGATGGCAAAGGGTACATGGCATTGGGAAATGATAGTCTTACGTTTAAAAAAGATTTATGGGAATACGACCCCGGGACGAATGCCTGGACACAAAAGGCAGATTTCCCAGGCGGCGTAAGAGCGTTTGCAGGATGCTTTGTCATCAATAACAAAGCATACGTTGGAGGTGGATATGATACAGGCATAGCTGATCCTTCAAAACCGGCAATAAATGATTTTTGGGAATACGATCCTTCATTAGATAAATGGGCACAGAAGAAAAATTTACCTTTTGATTCAGCCAATTATTATTTCCCTATGAGTTTTAACGTGGGCGGCAAAGGATACTTTGTATCCGGAGAATTTGATACCATAGAGCAAATTTCTGTAACTGGCCCCGATACATCCTATACATATCCGTCATTTGTCGAAATATTTCCACAATACACTTTTGGTTACGATCCCACAACTGATACATGGAAAAGGTACGCGGATTTTCCGGGAGATGGCAGATCAGGAGGAACAGCTTTCGTTATAGATAACAAAGCATATTGTGGAATGGGAGAACTGAACGGTGACGTGAATTATAATGATCTTTATATTTACGACCCTGCTGCTGATAAATGGTCGTCGCTTGGGGCAAGTCCTATGCCCGCAAGAGCTTATCTTCTCTCAGCTTCGTTGAGTAATGGTAAAGCATACTTAGGCACAGGTATCAATACAACATCAAACACTTACTACAAGGATTGGTGGGAGCTTTCCATGCCGACATCTACTCCTGAGATAAGTAGCATTATTGATGAAATAGTATGCTATCCCAATCCTGCTACTGACAATATTTATGTGCGTTTTCCCGGTAATGTTTCCTGTCAGAATTGTTCCTATACATTGTACAATGTACTTGGCAGAAAAGTTATGTCCGCTACGGGTAATTTGAATTCAAGTGCCAATATAAATATCGCAGGCCTGCCCGAAGGGCAATATGAGTTAAAAATTAGCAGTAATGAACGTTTGTATAAAACAATGATATCTATTATTGCACATTGATATAATATCCCATAAACAGATCTTATTATTCACCAGAGATTATAAAGGCATGTTTCGAAACATGCCTTTATAATTTATTCATACTTACAACTTTTGAAATCTTTTCACTTGTACTGAGTTTGTGCCATGCAACAAGATAGAATAAATGCCCGGAGGTAACTGATCTATACGTAATCTTGTTTCATTGCTTTGTACTGATTGTTTAGTCATTGTTTGACCTGATGTGTTTAATATTTGTAGCTGGTCGTAATCGCCCGCTTTGATTTTTACCATTAGCATATCGTTGGCTGGATTAGGGTATATCACAAAATCATCATTATTGATTATAGTACTTATGCCAGTAGTAGGAGGAGTATGAAGCATATATACTTCCTGGCCGGAAGTGTCATAATTTGCGGCCCAGTATAAATTGTCATTGTAAACTATAATAGCGCCGGGAACAGGTGAAAGCTGCAAGGGGTCATGGTTTGGAGCAACGGCCGGTAATATTATTTTAGTACCTGTATCTGTGCCATCTGTCACCCATAGTTCGGCACCATTCAATGAGTCCACGGCATAGAAATATAGTTTATCATGATACAGGTGCATATCTAAAGGGGCAACACCACCTGTACTGTAAGGGCTTATATTTTTCACCATTACTGTACCGGTTGCAGTGCCATCCGTACTCCACAACTGCGCACCTCCCGTTACATCCTCAGCCCCGAAATATAGTTTGCTTCCCAATTGCATAATACCAATGTCACTTCCTATAGTAAAATTGTTGGAGCCAGGATTAATGTCTTTTAGCAAATGCGTCCCGGCATCAGTGCCATCAGTTACCCATAGTTCCCGGCCGTGCGTCCCGTCATCAGCTACAAAATAGGTAAGGCCACCATATGCTATAAAATTACCTGGGTAAGATGATGCTCCAGGGTTTATGTCTTTTACTAATTTGGTGCCTGCTGCGGTACCATCACTCACCCATAACTCATATCCATTTGTTCCATCGTTAGCGCTGAAAAATAATTTATTGTTGCATGCGGCCATGCTATTGGGATTTCCTGATCCTTTTCCAGGACTAATATCCTTTAAAAGCTTGGGGCCTGTAGTGCCATCAGTCACCCATAGTTCGCTGCCATGAGCTGTATCTGAGCCATTCATAAAGAGTAAATTATTCATCACGGTAAGATTTGTAACACTTATAACAGGAGTCACTATCATAGTTCCGGAAGATGTACCATCAGTCACCCACAATGCTTGAGTATTTACTGTATCAGATGCCTGGAAATATAATTTATCATTAAAGACAGTAGGTATGTATGGGCTGGAACCTAAACTACCGGGATATATATCTTTCACCATTTGCGTACCAACTGATGTACCATCACTTGACCATAATTCCGCGCCATATGTACCATCATCAGCCTGAAAATATAATTTGCCACTGTAGGAAGCCATAAAATCAGGTAACGATGAGGCAGAACCAGGATTGATGTCTTTTACCATCTTCGAGCCTGCAACGGTGCCATCAGCAACAAACAATTCAAAGCCATGCGTACCGTCCTGGGCACGAAAAAATAATTTGCCATTTGCAAGTGTAAACGTGCCGGGATTACTGTTGCCTGCAGGATTCAAATTTGCCAGTAAGGTGGGCAATTGGGTAAATGCATTATCAGAAATGCAGAAGCATAATACTAAAATCAGGATAAAAATCTTTTTCATTATAATTTTATTAACTGTTAACGAGTTTAATAAAACTATATAAAAATATGTTGAATATGAGGGTGGCGAAAAGGGTGATTTGTTATGAGATCATGTTTTTCTTGGTTTCCTTCTCGCAGCAGGGAATAATACATTGTTTAATATCAGGCGATAGCCGGGAGAATTGGGGTGGAGGCTAAGGTCGGTAGGAGGGTCACCGATGTGATGCTCATAATCTTCCGGATCATGGCCGCCGTAAAATGTCCAGGTACCTTTGCCGTACTCACCATGTATATAACGGGCTTCATTAGCTGCTTTGTTTTCACCCATTATCAATACGTTTGATTTTAGTAGGTCTTTGCGAAAAGCAGTAGTAAGCCCCATAAAGCCCTTGATAGTTGTCGTATGATCCTGGCATAGCATAGTAGGAACAGGGTCGAACTTGGCAGAGTATGTGAATAAAGTAAAATAATCAACGTCCATTTGCACACGGCGCGAAAACCTGGTATCAATATCTGAAAAGGCATTCTCGTAGGGGCTGGTATTAACAGTAAAATTTTGAAAAGCAAAGCATTGGTTAAAATCAAGTTTTTGCTGTGCCTGCGGATCCATAGGGTCGCCATCAAAAGGCACATCACATATATCTGTATTCTCTGCGGCAAGAGCAATGTCATAGGTATCTGTAGCGGAACACATAGCAAACATATAGCCACCACCAGCTACGAAATCGCGGATCTTTTTTACTACTGCTAATTTTAGCTGAGATACTTTTTTATAACCATGCTTGGCTGCAATTTCTTCATTAGCACGCTGGTCATTTTGGTACCAGGCAGCATTTCGATAGGCATGCCAGAATTTTCCATATTGTCCTGTAAAATCTTCATGGTGTAAATGAAGCCAATCGTATTTGGGTAGTTTATCAGCCAGCACATCATCATCATACACTTTATCGTACGGTATCTCTGCATAAGTGAGCACAAGTGTTACAGCATCATCCCATGGTTCTTTATTAGGAGGTGTATATACTGCTATCCTGGGGGCTTTCTCCAGTTTTATTACATCTTCATTCACATCGGGATTGGCAATTTCACTAAGTATACCTGTGTATTGAGCGTCGCTCATTACTTCATAAGAAACGCCACGCAATTTGCACATACGTTCTATATCATCAGACTGCTCCATTCCAAAGCTGCCACCTTTGTAATTCAGCAGCCAATCCACCTCTATTCCTTTTTGTAGTGCTGCATAAGCAATGCCATATGCTTTCAGATGATTGGTTTGTGTCTCTGCATCCATAGGTATGAATATCCTCGCTGCAAAAGCATAAGTAGTGGATAGACATATAAGCAACGAACATATATACAGCCTGTAATTCATCAGATAGCTATTTCAAGAACAGTATTGTAAATTAACGATATTCAGCCACATCCGTTTTCTTATTTTAAAGTTTTTAACAACTATTATAGAATACTTTTAATACTAACATCCAATCTCCTGTTTCTATACCTTTGCACATTACCTGGAAAAAATTATGACGCAATACAGTAATGCCAAAGCAATGCGCGCTCTTATAAAAGCAAGCTTGCAAGCCATTTTAAGAAGCCCTTCAGCAATTGTTTTTAGTATAGCTTTCCCTTTAGTTTTTATTCTTGTTTTTGGATTTCTTGGGAATGGGGAAGGTGGCTTTAGTGTAAGAGTGGCTTCTGCTCCTGGCTCTGATACAAGTAATCGCTTATATGCAATAATGCATAATGTGCCTGTTTTAAAATGGACGACAAAAACAGATACTGCTGCTATAAATAAAGATCTTACTGAAGGAAATATTGCTGCAATAATAAATATTAAAAAGCAACCTGAAGGAGTACAGCCTCAATATGTACTTACATTAAATACTGTATCATCTCAGGAGGGTAAAGTGCAGCAGTTGCAGTCTGTACTAAAAAATATATTAGAAAACCAGGACCCTGAGATACAAAAACATATTGATGCGCTGGCTAAAATAGATGTGAATGTGGCGCAGGTGAGAGAATACAAAACAATAGACTTTATATTACCCGGACAACTTGGGTTCTCACTATTGGCTGCAGGTGTATTTGGAACAGCATTTGTCTTTTTTAATTTGAGGCAGACCTTAGTACTAAAACGCTTTTTTGCCACCCCTGTGCGCCGTGAGATAATAGTGCTAAGCGAAGGTATCGCGCGTATGCTATTTCAGTTGACAGGAGCTATCATCATCATTGGCCTGGGTTATTTTGCCTTTGGTTTTACTTTAATAAATGGCTGGATCACCTTTTTAGAAATGCTTGCCTTGTGTGCCATATCACTGATGGTGTTCATGGGGTTTGGCTTTATCATAAGTGGTATAGCAAAAAGCGAGGCTACCATTCCGCCGTTGTCAAACTTAATTACGTTACCACAGTTTTTACTGGCCGGTACTTTTTTCCCGATTGATTATTTTCCTAAATGGTTGCAATATTTCTGCGACATATTACCTCTTTCCTATCTCAATGATGGATTGCGTAAAATAGCATTTGATGGAGCTAACCTTTGGGCTGTAAAAATGGATATCCTTGCATTACTTATTTGGGGTGTTGTTATTTATTTCGCAGCGGGAAAAGCTTTCCGTTGGGAATAATTGATTATCTGATGAGTGTTATTTCCCCTTTTCTGGATTCGGTTCTTCCTGTGATACACTGGCCATTGAAAAGGTAAAAATAAGTCCCTAACTCGCATGGCTTTTCCTGGAAGGTGCCATCCCATTCAATCGTTGGATTGTCAGAGTAAAAAACAAGTTGCCCCCACCGGTTAAAGATCTTCAGGTCATATTTTACCATATTCCCGTAAGTGATCACATTAAAATGATCGTTTCTGCCATCATTATTTGGAGAGAAGACAGTAGGATATGAGAACTGGCAGCATTGCATAATATCTGTATAACTAATAGATGCAGTATCGGTGCAACCAAACTGATTGGTAGCTGTAACAATATATGTGGTAGGCTCCATTATCTGGGTATATGGCCTTCCTTGTTCGTCTGTTGAAACGTCTTGCCTCGGTGCCCAGTTATATAACTCTCCGCCGGTAGCCTCGAGATATATTTTATCACCTAAGCAAACGCTTTCTTTTTTATTTAAAATGCTTGCTACTGGATTGTTGTGAACATATACTGTGATTGTATCTTTTGCAGACTGACATGTTTTATATAGGGCATCTACAAACCAGGTGGCAGTATCTATCACTGTTGTTGGTGGTGTTGGTGCGGCTGATAGTTTGCTATCATCGTTATACCATTGCAGTATCGCTCCCGGCATTGTTGTTGCACTTAATTGTACCGGTGTTTGATTAATGCAATAATTTACAATTGTTGCTGTGGTTGGTGGATAAGGATAAGTGCCACTGTCTGCAATCTGTAATGTATCTGTTACTGTTGCATTGCATGAAAGTGCGGGATTTGTTGCTACAGCTACATAGCTACCGACCGGCAAAGAACCATCGGTAAAATTGCCATTTACATTTTTATACTGCCTGTACGCTACACCATC
>DATNFP010000176.1:0-5272 GCA_035606335.1 Flavipsychrobacter sp.
AAAGCCTGTGAAATTTCAGTTGCTACGTTGTATATCTATTATAAGGACAAAACTGATCTTATCATTAAGATAGCAACGGAACAAACAGAGCGCATGGGCGATATAACTTTAAAGGATTTTAATTCTGATTTGCCATTTGAAGCAGGTTTAAAGCAACAATGGAAGAACCGTGCGAAGTTTATGATGGATAACCCTATAATAGGTTTGTTTTTTGAACAGCTTCGAAATTCTCCATATCAGGATAAAGTTTTTGATCCTATGATCCATAAGTTTAAAACTGTCATGGGGAAATTTATGGATAATGCAATAAAACGGGGTGAATTAATGGAATTGCCTTTTGAAGTGTATTGGTCTGTCGCATTTGCTCCGCTATATACCCTTATCCGCTTTCACAACGAAGGCAAAAGTGTTGGCGGACATACTTTTACGCTAAGGAACAAGCTACTTTGGCAAACATTCGACCTGGTAGTTAAAGCCTTGCATCCTTAAGATTTTTATTAATTAAATAATAAGTGAGCATTTATTTATGATTGGAAATATTGATCACATATTAGTTTTTAAAACAAACATTAAAAACCCTGCTGATAGGCATATCATTCAGCGGGTATTGGATACGCACAAACAAATTTTGGAATGGAGTGTAGACTGTCAGGACATAGATTGTGTATTGAGAATAGTCTCATCCACACTTTGTGTAAATGAGATTATTGAATTAGTAAAACAGAACGGCTACGAATGCTGTGAATTAGAGTAAAACCAGAACACATGAAACGACAACGACAAAAGAAACAGGTAATACCACTTACCTCTTATCAGAAACTTGTAATTTTTATTTTAGCTATAGCACAGTTTACTGTGATCCTCGATTTTATGGTAATGTCGCCATTAGGTGATATGCTAATGAAATCACTATCGCTAAAACCCGCCCAATTTGGCTGGGCAGTATCTGCTTATGCATTTAGTGCAGGAGTCTCAGGGCTATTGACAGCAGGCTTTGCAGACCGATTCGACCGTAAAATTCTTCTGCTCTTTTTTTATGTAGGGTTTATTATGGGTACTTTTTTCTGCGGGATGGCCAACTCATATATTACCCTTCTGCTTGCCCGTATCATAACCGGATTATTTGGCGGCGTTATCGGTTCTATATCTATGGCGATAATAACAGACCTATTTAGCCTGGAACAACGCGGACGTGTGATAGGGTTTATACAGATGGGCTTTGGAGCCAGCCAGGTGTTAGGAATACCAATAGGTTTGTATGTAGCTAATGCATGGGGATGGCAAGCACCTTTTATGATGGTAGCTACTATTGCAGCGTGTACCGCTTTATTAATTATGTTTAGATTACAGCCTATTACTAAACATCTTGCAATGCAACATGACCGCACAGCGTTGCGCCATTTGTTGCATACTTTCTCTAAAAAGAACTATCGTATTGGCTTTGCCGGTACCGCCCTTCTTTCTATTGGTGGCTTTATGATGATGCCATTTGGAGCAGCCTTTGCGATAAACAATTTGCGCATAACACAGGCACAGTTGCCAGTACTATATATGGTATCAGGCTTGGCGTCTCTTGCCATAATGCCAGTTGTAGGTAAGCTTAGTGACAAAATAGATAAGTTCAGGCTGTTTACATTTGGAACACTCTGGATGATGGTAATCGTAGTCATATATACTAACCTTTCTGCCACGCCATTGTGGGCTGTAATGGGTATTAATGTCCTTATGATGATGGGTATCCTAGGACGAATGATACCATCCAGTGCTCTGACAAGTGCAATTCCTGATATGGAAGATCGGGGTGCATTTATGAGCATCAATGCCTCTTTGCAGCAGATAGCAGGTGGTATTGCTGCAGCTTTTGCCGGAATGATAGTAGTACAAAAAACAAAGACCAGCCCGCTGGAGCATTATAATACATTGGGATATGCAACTGTTCTGGTATCTGCTGTTTGTATTTATATGCTCTACCGTATAGATAAAATGGTAAAAAAGAAAATAGCCGATAGAAGGGCAACAGTACAACCTGATACTGTTGAAAGTGAAACAATAATATTAGAAGGGGTATAGTTTTATCGCATTATATCTTATTAATCCTTTTTATAAAATTCAAGAACTTTTTTTAAAATACTGTTCACTTTTTTTATCGGAATGTCTTTATCAGGATCGAGTAGGAGTATTTTCATTCTTGCTCGTTTTTCTGTTAGCAGATCAGGGTGGTCAATTGCTTTACCTTCTACTATTCCCAAGTATGGTTGATTGTATTTTTTGTGTACCCATAGATAACAAAACATTTTTCCTTTGTAGCAATAAAACGGCATTCCATATTTCCATGTCTCCGTAATGTTCTCATCCTGCTTTAAGATATAATCTCTTAAGGAAAGAAGGCAGCTCTTAATGGGCTCTTCTTTTTGCATAAAATAATTATCTGCAGGCTTAAGCATTGCTTTTTATTGAAAAATATATCATTTTTATAAAGTGGCACAATATGTAAAGTATTTTTGAGTTGTTCATAAAGTGTATTATCTTAATAATTAATAAAAATCTAGTTTATGCTTATTCATAGAACAACCTTCCTAACTAAGAGCAAGCTATTGTTGTTGATATTCCTGCTGATAGCAGGTTTGCAAGTTTCAGCGAAGAATGATTCCAGATTCATAAAAGAGAAGAATGGCGATTTTATAGTTTATAAAAAAGGAAAAATTACATTATCATCTATAGATACAGTAAAAGTATTTGATGGTGATACCCGGACGGTACAAACCCGCTTTGATAGGCATGACCCAAAACCAATAGCTGTTAATGGGAAGAAAATATTAATGCCTACTGATGGAAATGACCAGGCTGTATATTCAGTAGCATTAGAAAGCACAAAACAATTTAATAAATACATTGTCGATGGCATACAGCCATTATTGGAGCAGCTCGAAAACGGAGCTTATAGCTTTCCCATTTTTAATAAGGTGGTTGACGAGCAAGGAAATCTTACTTATTTTGAAATTAATGATACCCTTTTATATATCGTAAAAGAACAATCTCTTCACGACAGTTATAACCCTTCAGGTAATCGCATAAGCACCAATCTGAACGAGGCAATCAATAAGAAACTTTATAAATTACTTCAAGATCCACTTCAATTTAAAATACTTGAGCTAAATGGTTCTGCTACACCTTATGAATTATTTGGCAGCACCATAGTTGTCAAAGATCATAAAGTTATTTCGTACTAATCTAATAATTTAAATATTGCTGATGCCCAGCACATCTTTCATGGTGAAGACACCTTGTTTGCCGGCAATAAATTCTGCTGCCAACACTGCGCCAAGGGCAAAGCCTTCACGGCTGTGTGCAGTATGAATGATCTCAATATCATCAATTGCAGAAGTGTATTTTACGCTATGCGTGCCGGGAACATTTTCTAAGCGATAAGATATTACCGGTAGTAATTCTGTATTGCCTGTTTGTTCTTTGCTCCAGAAATGTTTGCGTTTCAGATTGTCTAATACCTGTTCAGCAAGCGTTATAGCAGTGCCGCTTGGTGCGTCTTTCTTTTGCGTATGATGTGTTTCTTCTATTACCACGTCGTAGTCAGGCTGCTCATTCATCAATGAGGCAAGCAGCTTATTGATCTCAAAAAATATATTGACCCCTATACTGAAATTAGAGGTTTGAAGAAAGGCGGTATTGTTTTCAATAGCTTTTAATTGTGCATAGGTTACCCCTTCGTTCCATCCTGTAGTTCCGCATACTGTGGGGATACCTGCTTTCAAACAGGCAAATACATTTTCCTGGGCAACTTCAGGTCTTGTAAATTCTATGGCAACATCAGCTTTTTTGAGGTTTTCATCGGTCATTTCATTTTTGTTGGCAGTGCTGATGTGCATTACCACATTATGACCACGACGAAGTGCAATCTGTTCAATGGCCTTACCCATTTTGCCATAACCTATCAAAGCTATATTCATGTTGCTTAAAATATCAATGAGAGAATAGTAAATATTGCAAAAATAACACTGGCAATACCATTCGTATTGGCAAATGCCATATTTACCTTGCTTAAATCGTTAGGTTTTACAAGCAGATGCTGATAAGTAAGAAGTGCGATATAAAATACGGCGCCTATCCAATAGAGCCAGTCGAGCCCTCCCCAGACGCCTGCAGTAATTACAAAAATTGCCGAGAAGACATGTAATAGCGTAGAGACAGCAAGTGCCCTTTTTATTCCCAATGCAGCCGGAATGGAATGTAACTTCTGGTTACGATCGAACTCTTCATCCTGCAGCGCATAAATGATATCAAAACCAGACACCCACGTCAACACTGAAAATGAAAAAAGCAACGGCAATAAAGAAAAATACCCTGTTACTACAAGATATGCGCCTATAGGAGATAGCGAAAGACCAACTCCTAATACGATATGACAAAGCGCCGTGAAGCGTTTTGTATAACTATAGAATAATATAACGAACAATGCTACAAACGACAGGTAGAAACAAAGTATGTTAATGAAATAGGTAGTAGCTACAAATAATAAGGAATTGATAATTGTGAATAGCAGCGCATTGCCCGGCTTGATAATACCCGCCGGTATCTCCCGCTTTGCTGTTCTTGGATTCAGTGCATCGAAACGCCTGTCGAGCCAGCGATTGAATGACATAGCCGCACTGCGCGCAAAAACCATACATAAAAGCATCTTAACCAAAAGAATCCAAGAAAATGGCTTTTGCTCATACACTACTGCGAGCGTGAACCCTATAAATGCAAACGGTAATGCAAATATGGTGTGGCTGAACCTTATCAGCGACAGATAATTCTTTATTCTCTGAGATAACGAAATGTTCAGCGTGCTCATTTTTTTTCTACATCAGCATCAAAGCCTATTGACATTGCTTCTTTCTGTGCATTGGAATGCACCATTACGTTCTTATCCTGGTGACCTGGGTGCCCTGCACTATTGTACTGTACCATTATTTCACCTTCACCACCTGGCGGCACAGGTTCTTTTGAAAAGCTTGGAACAGTGCATCCGCAACTAACTTCTGTTCTTGAAATCAGTAAGGGGCTCGTACCTGTATTTTTAAAACGAAAAGCATGCTTTACAGCATCACCTTCTTTTATCTTCCCAAAGCTATAGTGCGTTTCATAAAACTGAATAGTGGTTTTAGGCATAGATGCAATCTGCTGATCTCTCGTTAATGCCTGCTGCGGTAAAATGTCGTTATCTGCGCCCTGGCCGATATGATATTTGTTAAATAAAGCTGTGCTGCTGACA